>NZ_JBITEP010000015.1:132174-152971 GCF_044455315.1 Micromonospora sp. NPDC051300
CCCGCTACCGCCCGCGGCAATCGGGGGGGCCCCGGCTAACCCCCGCCCCCCCCGCCGCCGGGCCCGGGGCGCCGGCCGCCCGCCGCGCGGCCGCCGGGCGCGCGGCGGATCGGTGGCTCAGTCGGCGGCGGGCAGGCCGGCGGCGGCGAGCGAGCGGCGTACCGCCGGCTGCACCCGGGTGAGCCGCAGCGGCACCCCGGTCCGGGCGGCGGCGTCCCGGCCGGCCATCAGCGCGGCGATCCCGCCGGCGTCGAAGCCGCCGGCGCCCACCAGGTCGACCACCACCTCGCGGGGCTGCCCGGTGACCGCCTCCAGCACCGCACGGCGCAACTGGTCGGCCCCGGCCCGGTCGATCTCGCCGCCGACCTCCACGACCACCCGGTCGCCGTTCTGCCGCACCGAGATGCGGGTCTTGGCCGGCTCGGTCTCGGCGGCGCCGTTCTGCCACGGCGGCGGCGCCTCGGCCAGCATCGCCTGGCGCAGCCAGGTCAGTGCCCGGGACAGCAGCCGGGACACGTGCATCTGCGAGATGCCGAACCGGGCGGCGATCTCCGCCTGGGTCTGGTTGCCGTAGAAGCGCATCGCGAGGATCCGCCGCTCCCGCCAGGGCAGCCGGTGCAGCAGGCCGCTGACCGTGACCCGGTCGTCGACCGACTCCAGCGCGTTGTCGGACTCACCGACCAGGTCGCCGAACTCGGCCGAGCTCTCCCCGCCCACCGGCGCGTTCAGCGACGCCGGGCTGTAGCCGGCGGCCGACTCCAGCGCGGCGAGGATCTCCTCCTCCGGTGTCTCCAGCCGTTCGGCCAGCTCGGCCACCGAGGGCGCCCGGGACAGCTCGCTGGTCAGCGTCGCCGTCGCCTGCCCCACCTCGAGGATCAGGTCACGCAGCCGGCGCGGCACGTGCACGCCCCAGGTGCGGTCGCGGAAGTGCCGTTTGATCTCGCCGACGATGGTGATCGCCGCGTACGCGGTGAACGAGCCGCGCTCCGGGTCGTACCTGTCGACGGCGTTGACCAGGCCGAGGCGGGCCACCTGCTCCAGGTCCTCCAGCGGCTCCCCACGGCCCCGGTAGCGACGGGCCAGCCGGCCGGCGAACGGCAACGCGAAACGGACCAGATCGTCGCGCGCCTCCTGCCGCCGCTCGGGTGGCAGCCCCTCGATCCGGGCCGCGTACGCGAGCGCCGCCGCGTCGAGGTCCTCCAGACCCCGGTCGGTGGTCGGTGGTGTGGGTGTGGCGGTCTGTCCGAACATCCGCGCCTCCCTCGCCGAAGGGTCCCCCGCCCGGTCGGAAACCGGTCGTGCGCGTGGTCGGACCACGCACCGGGTGAGGAAGTTGGGTTACGTGACGGGTTACGTCGAGAGCGGTGGCTGCCCGCCGCGCGGCGTCGTGGGCCGGTGCACGGCGAGCGGTCTTCCCGCTCCGTAGGTACTCAATCACGGACCGTAGGATCGCGAGGATGTTTCGCCAGGTTGCCGGTCAGCAGACCAGGAGCCCCTGGTGGGCGCCGGCGTCCCGGAGCGCGGCGAGGGCCTCGGCCATCGCGAGCGGCGGCGGCGCGGGCAGGTCGCAGGGCTGGTTACGCAACACCTCCGTGGCACGTCGGGTCGGGACCGAGGCGACCGGGTAGCCGCGGGCCGCGCCCCGGTCCAGCGCCCGCCGCCGGCGTCCGAACGCGGCCACCGCCAGCCACTGCGGCAGGCCGGCGAGCGCGGGCGAGCGCAGTCCGGGCGGCTCCGGCAGCACGTCCACCGAGCTGAACGGCTCGCTGCCGGCGAGCCACCACTCGACGCCCTCCACCCGGCGGCGGGTGGCGTTCTCGCACCAGTAGGGCACCAGGCCGGCGCGCAGCACCTGCCCCGGGTCGAGCAGCCGGCCGCACTCCACCACCAGCCGGTCCCCGGTCTTGCCGGCCCGGCGCAGCCAGCGCCGGTAGAGGTCGGCGGTGGCCGCGCTCAACGCGTCCGGCTGCGGGACGACCACCCGGTGCAGCGGGTGCCCGTGCCCGTCGCAGCACTCCCGCGCGGCGTGCTCGAAACCGGACTCGACGCCGTGTTCGGCGAACGCCGCCGACACGGTGACCTCCGGGGCGCGCCAGCGCGTCTCGTCGCCGCCGGCGGCACGCAGCACGTGGCGAAGCGCGTGGGCGTCCGGGTGGAAGTCGACCGGGTCGAGACCGCTGCCCGGACAACCGGCCTGGAAGCTGTGCCCGTCACCGTCGTCCCGGACCGGCCACGTGCGCGCGTCGTGCAACAGCAGCACCGGCGCCGCCGGCTCCAGCCGGTCGGCCAGGAACCGCGCGTACGCCATCGGCAGCGTCCGCCAGCGGGCGGTGAGCGTCACGGTGGCGGCGGCCGTCACGCCGCGGCTGGCCGGGCAGTGCACCTGGCGGACGTGCACCCGGGGGTTGCCGGCGAGCAGCCGCCCGGCCAGCGCCGCCCCGTGGTCGAGCGCGGCGTCGGGACGGTCCACCGCACCCCGGCCCCAGCGCGCGGTAAGGTCGAACCCGGCGGGCAGCCAGGGCACGCCGAGCGCCACCGCGAGGTGGGCCGCCGCGCCGTGCGGCGAACCGAGCACCGCCCCCGGCCAGCGCCGGTCCGGGTACTGGTCGACGAACCAGCCGGCCACCCGTTCGGCGTCGACGCGGCCGACCTGCGCGGCGGTCAGCGCGGCCCGGCCGGCGGCGCGGCTCGCGGCGGCGCGGCGGACCGGATCGGGCGTGCCGGGAAGGCGGGTCACCGACCCCGGGTGGCCGAGGTCGCCGCAGTCGTCGCCGCGCAGCGCTCGGGCCGTCGCGGCGACCAGGGTACGGGCGGCGCTGCCCGCCGCCACCACCCGCTCGCCGGGCAGCCCGGCGTCCTCCGCCGGGCCCCGTCCGCCTCGTTCGCTCACCACGCGGCCCGGCTTCCCGTCCCTCTGGGGTCTAAACGGGGCATCTCCCCACGGCGCGGACCAACGCCCGGTCGGGTGCCGTCACGCCGCTGAGCCGCCCTCACGGGCGCAACGGCGCGGCGGAGCGGGTTTGGGCCCGGGCGGGACGGGCACTGCACGGCGCATGCCCGACGACGAGAGCACCCCGGCGGCGACCATCACCCCGTACCGGGACGGACCGCTGCTGGTGCGCGGCGACTTCGCGCTCGTCACGCCCGAGGGCGAGCCGATCGAACGACGCCCGGGCACGGTCGCGCTGTGCCGGTGCGGCAAGAGCGCGATCAAGCCGTTCTGCGACGGCACGCATAAGATCGCCGGCTTCCGGAGTTAAGGAGGGGCCCCTTCTTAACGCCTCCGGTATGGCAGGGGGCCCCGCTTAACGCCGTCCGGCACTCACACGGGCGACGCGTGCGGCGCTCACGCGGCGGCGAGGGCCCGCTCGGGTGCGCGCAGCGAGGACCGGCCGGCGGTCCAGGCGGACAGCACGTGCTCGGCGAAGACGCGGTCCACCGCCAGCCCGGCGGCCGCCCCGAACAGCACGTCGGCGGCCAGCGCCGGCTCCGCGCGGACCAGCCCGCCGCACAGGTCGTACGCGGCGATCTGCTCGTGCACCGCGTCGGCCTCCACGTGCTCGTCGTAGAACCGGGTGGCCACCGCGTCGAAGCCCAGCCGGCGCAGCCCGTTGCCGTAGCGGCGGTTCGGCAGCGACGAGGTCATCTCGTAGCCGGCCAGGTGCCCGAGCAGCGCCCCGCGCAGCCGGCGGTGCAGCCCGAACAACGACATCAGGTTGTTCACCGCCAGCGTCACCGCCGGCACCCGGTCCAGGTGGACGGCGTAGCCGCTGTCCAGCCCGAGCCGGTCCATGGTGGTGCGGAACAGCTCCGCGTGCATCCGATCCAGCCGGCCGTTGCCGTACTCGTCCATCTGGATCTCCACCAGCGCCGCCTTCGCCGGCCCGCCGAGCCGGGGCAACGCCCAACTGTGCGGGTCGGCCTCGCGCAGGTGGTAGATCGAGCGGTGGGTGACGAACTCGCGGAACTGGTCGAGGTCGGCTCGGCGTTGCAGGGTGGCGGCGAGCGGCGGGCCGTCGTCGGCAGCCACCACGTCGGCGAGCGTCGCCGGCAGCGCGGCGGGCAGCACGGCCGGCTGCGGGCCGGCGAGCCGCCGCAGTTCCGCCTCGAACGGGCGCTCGGCCCGGGCCCGCAGCGCCAGCAGCGACGGCTCCCACTCCCACTCCTCGGCGACGTCCCGCCAGCCCCGGTAGTGCAGCTCGTAGCAGAGGAAGAGGGTGAGCTGGAGATCCTCGTCGGTCACCGGCGCGGCCACCGTGGCGAACCCGTCGCCCAGCCCGGCCGGCAACTCGCCGGGCGACCCGCGCAGCGCGGCCAGCAGCGCGGCGGAGACCGGTCCGCGCGCCGCCGGCAGCGGGGCGGGGCCGTGACGACGATCGGTGGTGGTGGACAAGCGGGACCTCCCGGGGCTGTCGAACGCCTGTTCGCAGTGCCCCAGCCGGGTCCGGCTAAACGAGGTCCTCCGCCGCGATGGCCTCGGTCTGGATCACCCGCTCCCGGACCCGCCGGGCCGCGTCGCCGTCGGCCACCAGGACGCGGAGGTCGGCCAGCGCCGGCTCGGGCACGTCCAGCGGCACCGCCGGGTCCACCACCGCCTCCAGCACGCTGGGCCGGTCCGCCGCGAGCACCTCGTCCCAGGCCGCGCCGACCAGGTCCGGCCGGTCCACCCGGACGCCGTGCAGGCCGAGCAGCCGCGCCCAACCGGCGTACGGCACGTCGGGTCGCCGGTCCAGCGGCGCGCCGGGCGGACGGCCGCCACCCACGCCGGACTGGTCCCGGTTGTTCAGCACCAGCACGACCAGCCGGGGATCCGGCCAGTCGGTCCAGTGGTGTGCCACGGTGATCAGCTCGGCCAGGCCGTTGAGCTGCATCGCCCCGTCACCGAGCAGCGCGAGCACCGGCTGGTCCGGGTGGGCCAGCTTGGCCGCCACCGCGTACGGCAGGGCGCAGCCCATCGAGCCGAGCGTGCCGCAGAGCCGCGCCTGCACGCCGGGCGGCAGGTCCAGGTGCCGGGCGTACCAGTAGGTGACCGAGCCGACGTCGACCGCGACCGCCGCGCGCTGCGGCAGCCGGGCGGACAGCTCGCGGAGCACCAGTTGCGGGTTGATCGGCTCGGCCGGGGCGGCGGCGCGTTCGGCGGCGGCCGTCCGCCACCGGTCCACCATGGCCTCCACCATGCCGCGCCACTGCTGGTTGGGCCGCTCCGGCACCCGGGCCAGCAGCGCCCGCAACGTCTCGGCGGTGTCGCCGACGAGCGGCACGTCGACCGGGTACCGGGTGCCGATCCGCCGGCCGTCGATGTCGATCTGCACGGTCCGCACCTGCCCCGGCAGCGGGAACCAGTCGGTCCACGGGTCGTTCGTGCCGACCATCAGCAGCGTGTCGCAGCCGCCCATGAGCTGCGCGGCGGCGGTGGTGCCGACCTCGCCGAGCACGCCGGTGTGGAACGGCAGCCGCTCGTCCAGCACCGGCTTGCCGAGCAGCGACGTGGCCACGCCCGCGCCGAGCCGGTCGGCGAGCGCGACGATCTCGTCGGCCGCGCCGTGCGCCCCCTGGCCGACCAGCAGCGCCACCCGGTGGCCGGCGCCGAGCAGCGAGGCGGCGGCGTCCAGGTCGGCGTCGTGCGGCAACACCCGGGCCAGCGGCTCGCCGGGCGTGGCGGTGACCACGCCGGCGGTCTGCGGCAGCAGGCCCGGCACGGCCGTCACCTGCAACGCGCGGGGCAGCACCACGCAGGTCGGGCTGCGCGTCGCCGCCGCGGTGCGGAACGCCTGGTCCAGCAGCGTCGGCACCTGTTGCGGGCTGCGCCCGTAGCGGACGAACTGGTTGCACACGTCGCCGAAGAGGCGGCTCAGCCCGATCTCCTCGTGCGCGCCGCCGAGCGGGCCGCTGACGTCCTCGCCGATGATCGCCACCACCGGCTTGCTGTCCAGCTTGGCGTCGTAGAGGCCGTTGAGCAGGTGCACCGCGCTCGGGCCCTGGGTGGCCAGGCACACCCCGATGCCGCCGGTGAACTTGGCGTGGCCGGTGGCCATGTAGGCGGCGGTCTCCTCGTGCCGGGCCGGCACGAACGCCGGGTCGCCGCCCGCGTCGTCGAGCGCGGCCAGCAGCGGGGCGAGCGCCGCGCCGGGGTAGCCGAAGGCCCGCGGCACCCGCCAGGCCCGCAGGCGTTCGACCACCAGATCGGCGACGGTACGGTCAGCCATCGCCCCGCCCCGGGGTGCCCGCGTCGACGTAGCGCAGCACCGCGCCGACCCCGTCGGTCAGCTCCGGCGCCTCCTCCGGCGCGAGCACGGTCAGCTCCGCGTCGGTGCCGATCAGCGCGCGCAGCAGCGCCGCGTCGGCGCGTACCTTCTGCGGGTCGGCCACCGACATGTCCGCGAGCTGCGCCGGGTCGGTGGCGATCTCGGTCGGCTCGGGGCCGACCCACAGCTCGCCGTCGGCGGACGCGTCGTCGACGAGCAGCATGGTGTCCACCTGGTTGCGTTGCAGCGCGGCGACGACCGCGTCGAGGCCCGCGCCGACGTCCTCCTGCACGCCGAAGCGGTCCAGCGCGGCGGCGATCCGCCGGTCGGCGACCTCGGCGACGGTCTGCACGGTGAGGTCGTCCATCAGCGTGTCGTCGGCGCCGCCGGCACGCGCCCCGGCGTCCGTGCGGACCAGCACGTCCTGCCAGCGCTCCGGCAGCTGGGCGGCGATCATGCCGGTGGCCCGGATGTCGCCGGCCACCACGACCACGTCGGCGCCGACGCGCTCGGCCAGGTCGGCGGTGGCCGCGGCGGCGTCGCCGGCGTTGTGGTGCCAGGCCTCCATGGCGGCGCGCTGGTAGCGCGACTGCGACCAGCCGCCCGGCTGCACCCGGCGCAACTGCCGGCTCTCCCGGCCCGTGACGTGGGCGCGCCGGGGCACGCCGCCGGCGCTGACCGCGACCGCGTCCGCGCCGGTGCGGTCGGCCAGCACCCGCACCCAGGCGACCTGCTCGCCGCGCTGGGCGACGAGCGGCATGGTGTGCGGCAGCGCGGCCCAGGTGGCCAGGTCGCGCAGCGGCGGCGCGGAGAGGTACTCGGTGAGCACCACCCGACCCCGACTGGCGAAGACCGCGATGCCGTAGTCGCCGGGCATCGGCTCGTGCCGGCGGACGACCTCCTCCACCGCCTCGACGGTGACCTGGTCGGCGCCCTGGGCCAACAGGTCACCCTTGAGCGCCCGCCAGCGCAGGTCGACCTGCGGGCGGGAGTCGTGGGTGTCCCGGGAGGCGTCCAGATAGACCGAGCACCACGGCCCGGGACGGTCGTAGAGCGGGCGCAGGAAGGACAGCTGCATGCTCGACCCCTTTCCGGCTCGGCCGCACGCATACCCGGCCCCCGGCCGTTGTCACCTGCGTCCCGCGCCGGGGCGTGACCGCCGTTCATTCACGTCGTTCAACCCGAAGGATCGATACCATCTGTGCACGCAACGGAACTCTCGGTGGTGAACATGGACACGGACCTGCACATCCGACGCCCGGCGCATCCGACCGAACGCGTCGTCACCGGACGCCTGGTCCGGCTGATGGAGGGCTACGCCCGGGAGGTACGCGTGGGCCAGCCGGTGCTGGTCACGGTGCTGACCGCCGCCGGCGTGGTGGGGCTGCTGCTGCGGGTGGTCCGCGCGTTGCTCAGCAGCGGCGGCGGGGGCGCGAAGCGCAGCTTCAAGGACCTGAAGAAGGGCCCGGAGTTCCTGGTCACCCCGGTGCGGGTGCGCGACGCCACGGACCGGCTGGTCGAGGTGGAGCTGCACGGGCACCTGCCGCAGAGCGCGCTGCACCCGGGCGACCACGTGCAGCTCACGCTGCGCGCGCAACGCGACGCCGACCTGCCGCCCCGGATCGAGCGGATCGTCAACCTGACCACCGGGCAGTTGCTCACCCCGCGCACCGCGACGCTCTGGTCGCACCTGGGGCCGGCGTTGCTGCTCCAGGCGCTGGTCGGCGCGCTGCTCGTGCTCGCCGTGGCCGCCTGCTCCGCGCTGACGTGAAAGGCGGGGCCCCCTGTTAACGCCTTCGGTATAGGCGGGGCCCCCTGTTAACCGCCGACGCCGGTGAGCGTGCGGTCGGCGAAAGCCGGGGCGGGGGCGTCGAGGAGGCCGCGGCGGCGCGCCCAGCGCTCGAACAGCACGGTGGCGAACGGCGGCACGGCACTGGCCAGCGCCAGCCCGGTCTGCACCAGCGACCAGCGGCGGCGCCGGGCCACCACGAGGACCAGCAGCCCGTACGCCACGAAGAGCCCGCCGTGGATCGGGCCGAACACCTGCACGCCGATCTCGTCGCGCGGCGGTCCGTACTTGACCGCCATGCCGGCCAGCAGCGCCGCCCACGAGCACGCCTCGGCGATCGCCGCCACCACGAACGCCCGGACCCAGCCGTCACGCATCCCGCATCCCCCTGTCGAAGCCGGCGGCCATGGTAGCCGCCCCGGCTGTGGCCAGGTGTTAAAAGGGGGCCCCGCCTGTGCAGGAGGCGTTAAGCGGGGGCCCCTCCTTAACCCTCGAAGGGTGAGGGAAGGCGTTTCTGGGTACAGGAAAGGTCCTTCGGGCCTTTCCTGACCGGCGGCTTCGTGCCAGGTTGGGAGAACCAACGGTGACAAGGCGGTGACCATGGGCGAGGACGTCGGCGCGCGCACCTTCAGCCGGGAGGATCGGGCCCGCTACCGGGAGAAGGTCCGGCGGTGCCTGGACGTCTTCGCCGAGATGCTGCGCGAGTCGCGGTTCGACGTGGAGCGGCCGATGACCGGCCTGGAGATCGAGCTGAACCTGGTCGACGACAGCTTCGACCCGGCCATGCGCAACGCCGACGCGCTGGAGGCGATCGCCGACGAGGCGTTCCAGACCGAGCTGGGCCGGTTCAACGTGGAGATCAACGTGGCGCCGCGCCGGCTGGCCGGGACCGGCACCGCCCAGTTCGAGGAGCACGTGCGGGCCAGCCTGAACGCGGCCGAGCAGAAGGCCCGCACGGTCGGCGCGCACATGGTGATGATCGGCATCCTGCCGACGTTGCGCCCGGAGCACCTGACCGCCGAGACGCTCTCCACCAATCCGCGCTACGCGCTGCTCAACGAGCAGATCCTCGCCGCCCGCGGTGAGGACCTGCCGATCGCGATCAGCGGGGTGGAGCGGCTGGCCACCACCGCCGACAGCATCACGCCGGAGGCGGCCTGCACCAGCACCCAGTTCCACCTCCAGGTCAGCCCGGCGCAGTTCGCCGACTACTGGAACGCCGCCCAGGTGGTCGCCGGGATCCAGGTGGCGCTCGGCGCGAACTCCCCGCTGTTCTTCGGCCGGGAGCTGTGGCGCGAGACCCGCGTCCCGCTGTTCCAGCAGGCCACCGACACCCGGGCGGAGGAGATCAAGGCCCAGGGGGTACGCCCGCGGGTGTGGTTCGGGGAACGCTGGATCACCTCGGTGTTCGACCTGTTCGAGGAGAACGTGCGCTACTTCCCGGCGCTGCTGCCGGTGTGCGACCCGGAGGATCCGGCGGCCACGCTGGCCAGCGGCGGCGTGCCGAAGCTCGCCGAGCTGCGCCTGCACAACGGCACCATCTACCGCTGGAACCGCCCGGTCTACGACGTGCTGCGCGGCCGGCCGCACCTGCGGGTGGAGAACCGGGTGCTGCCGGCCGGCCCGACCGTGCTGGACACGGTCGCCAACGGCGCGTTCTACTTCGGCCTGGTCCGGGCGCTGGCCGAGTCGGACCGTCCGCTCTGGTCGCAGATGTCGTTCAGCGCGGCCGAGGAGAACTTCACCGCCTGCTCCCGGCACGGCATCGAGGCCCAGGTGTTCTGGCCGGCGTTGGGCTACCTGCCGGTGACCGAGCTGGTGCTTCGCCGGCTGCTGCCGCTGGCCCACCACGGGTTGGACCGGTGGGGCCTGGACCCGGCCGAGCGGGACCGGCTGCTCGGCATCATCGAGCAGCGCTGCCTGACCGGCCGCAACGGGGCGACCTGGCAGGTGGAGACGCTGCACCGGCTGGAGTCCGCCGACCACCTGGACCGGCCGGCGGCGCTGCGCGAGGTGGTCCGCCACTACGTCGACCTGATGCACAGCAACCGCCCGGTGCACGAATGGCCGATCCCCTAGCGCGCTCCGTTCCCCCGGCACGGCGGTGGGCCGGCGTACCCCGGTGGGTCCGGGTCGTCGTGTTCGCCTACGGCGGCGTCTTCGCCTACGGCGGCGTCGTGCATGTCGGCGACCTGCTCGGCGTCCGGCCGGGTGGTCCGGACCCGTCCACCCCAGCCTGGCTGTCGCTCCACTTCATCTCGCTGACCGTCCTCGATCCGCTCGTAGCGGCGCTGCTGGCGCTGCGACGGATCGAGGGGCTCGCGCTCGGGTGCGTGGTGCTCGCCACCGACGCGGCCGCCAACGGGTACGCCAACCATGCGCTGGACGCAACGCCGGGGATCACGCCGGGGCGCGTCGGACAGGCGGTGATCACGCTGCTCGCGGCAGGTCTCGTCGCGGCGACGCCGAGGGTCGCGCCCTGGCTGCGCCGCCCCACGCCCACGCGGTGGTCAGCCGCCGACAGCGGTGAACGTGAACGTGCCGACGACCGCCAGTGGGAGCGCCACGGCCGCGGCGAGCAGTCGCACCCGCAGGGTGCGGCCGACCAGCTCCAGCAGCAACGCGGCGAGGCCGAGGTCGATGGCCACGTTCCACCACGCGCCCGGATAGCCGGTGCGGGTCCGACCGGCGAACCGCAGCGCCTCCTCGACGAAGACGGCCACCGGTAGCGCGACGGCCACCACACACTGCCACCCGGACATGCGCGACCAGACGCCGGCGACGCCGAACACCACGCCCGCGAGCACGCCGGACGCCATCCAGAGCAGCGAGGTCGGTGCCACGATCACGGCAAGGTCGTCGCCTTGGAGCAGCGCCGCCGCCAGGTAGTAGCTCGGCACGGCGACGACCAGGAGCACCGTGGCGGCCACGGCGGCCCGCAGTGCGCCCGTCCGGATCCACCAGCCGAGCGTGAAGGCGGCGACCGCCCAGGTGGCGGTGGAGTTGCCCAGCTCGGCGAACGGGTACGGCACCCACTTGATCCAGACGAAGTCGAGGACGCCGAGCAGGAAGCCGGCGACCGGGGCAACGAGCGCCAGGGTGCGAGGTACGGGTGGCATGACGAGAAGCATACTCAGTATGCAATCACGCGATGCGGTCAGGCGGGCGTGCAGCGCTCCCGCAAGGTGGGCACACCGGGCCCGGTGAGGTCGTCGCAGTAGGCGGCCCGTCCGGCCATCGCCATGGTCAACGCCAGCGTGGTGCCACGGACCAGCGGGCCGTCCCCAGTGCTGAAGGGCCCGTCGGTCGCCTCCACCCGCAGCCCCGCGATCGCGGTTCGCCCCGACACGGTGAAATCCCGCCCGGCGAAGAAGCGGGCGACCGGCGTGACGGCCCCGACCGGCGGCGTACGGCCGAGGCCGAGCGGGCGGCGGATGTCCTGAGCGTGCACGATCACCTCGCCGAGCCATGCCTCGGTCGGGCCGAACGTCGACGTGGTGCTGCCGATGACGCGACGGAACCGGTCGAGGGTCTCCGCCGGGTCGGTGCCCCGGCGCTCGGCCAGCCGGCGGTCGTTGTGCCGGTCGAAGTCGAAGCGGGCGGCCAGCACGCTGGCCAGCCAGCCGATCCGGCCGACGCTCGCCGCCGCGGTCAGGTGGGCGACCACCTCCTCCACGGTCCACCGGCCGCACAGCGACCGCTGCGCCCACTGCACCGCGTCGAGCCCGACCAGGTCGTCGGCGAGGGCGGCCCGCTCGGCGTGGGCGAGCGCCCACAGGTCGTCGCGGGACAGCGTGTCGGACATGCCAGCCTCCAAGGGGTCGAGCCGTCCCCGATAGGACCGCGCCCCGGCCCCGGACTCATCGGCGCGGCGGTCAGCGGGTCAGGCCGACGAGCGTCGCCAGGCGGGCCACACCGGACCTCGGCCGGCGCGACGCCATCTGCCTCCACCACCGCCCGGCCGGCTCCGCGCAGATCACCCATCTGGAGGTACGCCCGGGCGACGTCCAGCAGGTAGGCGCTCCGACACTCGACCGCACCGGCGGGTGCCCGACGTCAGAGGGCCGTCGCGGCGCGGTCGGAGTCGCTGCGCAGCACGCAGAACTCGTTGCCCTCGGGGTCGGCGAGGACCGCCCATCCGGAGCCGTCCGGGTTCCGGTGGTCGGCGACGAACGTGGCGCCGAGGCCCAGCAGCCGCTCGACCTCCCGGTCTCGTGATGTCTCGGGGCGGAGGCACAGGTGAATCCGGTTCTTGACCTGCTTGGGCTCGGGCACCTGGTTGAAGTAGAGGACCGGGCCGTCCGTCAGCGCCACCTGAGTCTCCCGGTCACCGGGCCCGTCCTCCGGGTGCAGCGGACGGCCGGTCACCTCGCTCCAGAATCGGGCCAACCGGTAGGCGTCCGCACAGTCGATCGCCACGTTCTGCACCACCGAAACCATGCGCGCCAGCCTCCCCGATCGTGCCCACTGGACGCCACGCTACGTGAGTCGTGTCCGACGTCAGCTCGACAGGTGATGGAACGGAACGCGGCGGGTGCCCGCCCCGTCGCGACACACCCATGACGTTCCACCCACCGAACTGCCGAGCGCCGAGTGGAGCGTGGTGGGTGTCTGCAGGGCCGCGAAGCACCTATGGCGTTCCACCCACCGAACTTTTCGGCGGTGAGTGGAACGCAGTGGGTGCCTGCGGGACGGAGGGGGTCAGAGCGAGACGATCGCCGCGCTCTCCGCAGGCAGTTGGAGGCCGTCGCGCATCACCGAGACCCCCTCGGCGGTCGCCAGCAACACCCGGCGCACCACCCCGGGCAGGTTGACCCGCTGCGGCCGGTCGGCCAGGTTGGCCACCACGAGCGTGTCGCCGCGCCGCACCACCAGGAACTGGTCGCCGTGGCGCACCTCGACCCGGTGCAGCCGGGGGTCCGACAGGTCGGGCCGCGACCTGCGCAGCGCGATCAGCCGGCGGTGGAACTCGTACATCTCCCGGTGTTCGGGTTTGTCCAGCTCCGCCCAGTCGAGCCGGGACCGCAGGAAGGTCTGCGGGTCCTGCGGGTCGGGCACGTCGTCGGTGGCCCAGCCGTGCGCGGCGAACTCGCGCCGCCGGCCGGTGGCGACCGCGACGGCCAGCTCCGGCTCCGGGTGGCTGGTGAAGAACTGCCACGGCGTGGTCGCGGCCCACTCCTCCCCCATGAACAGCATCGGGGTGAACGGCGCGGTCAGCAGCAGCGTGGCGCCGACCCGCAGCATCCCGTTCGAGAGCGTGGCGGAGATCCGGTCGCCGGTGGCCCGGTTGCCGATCTGGTCGTGGTTCTGCAGGTAGGCGACGAACCGGTGCCCGGGCGTGCGCTGCCTGTCGACCGGGCGACCGTGGCTGCGGTTACGGAAGCTGGACCAGGTGCCGGCGTGGAAGAACGCGCCGGTCAGCACGTCGGCGAGGCACTCCAGCGAGCCGAAGTCGCCGTAGTAGCCCTGCCGCTCGCCGGTGAGCAGCGTGTGCAGCGCGTGGTGGGCGTCGTCGTTCCACTGCGCGTGCAGGCCGTAGCCGCCGGCCTCCCGGGAGGTGATCAGCGTCGGGTCGTTCAGGTCGGACTCGGCGATCAGCGACAGCGGCCGGCCCAGCGCGGTCGACAGCGACTCGACCTCGACCGCCACCTCCTCCAGCCAGTGGGTGGCCCGGCCGTCCGGCATGGCGTGCACGGCGTCCAGCCGCAGCCCGTCGACGTGGTAGTCGCGCAGCCACATCAGCACGCTGTCGACGATGTAGCGGCGCACCCCGTCGGAGTGCGGGCCGTCCAGGTTGACCGTGCGGCCCCAGGTGTTGCTCTGCTCGGTGAGGTAGGGCGCGAACCGCGGCGCGTAGGCCCCGGAGGGCCCGAAATGGTTGTAGACGACGTCGAGGATCACCCCCAGGCCCTTGGCGTGGGCGGCGTCCACGAACCGTTTCAGGCCGTCCGGCCCGCCGTAGGGCTCGTGCGGGGCATACCAGCAGACCCCGTCGTAGCCCCAGTTGTGCTCGCCGTTGAACGCGTTGACCGGCAACAGCTCGACCAGGTCGACACCGAGGTCGACCAGGTGGTCGAGCTTGGCGATCGCCGCGTCGAACGTGCCCTCCGGGGTGAACGTGCCGACGTGCAGCTCGTAGAGGACGCTGCCGGGCAGTTGCCGGCCGGTCCAGGCGCTGTCGGTCCAGGCGAACGCCGCGTGGTCGTAGACCCGGCTCGGGCCGTGCACCCCGGCCGGCTGCCAGGCCGAGCGGGGGTCGGGCAGCGCCTGGTCGTCGTCGTCGAGCAGGAACGCGTAGTCGGTGCCCGGCCCGGCGTCGGGCGCCTCCACCCGCCACCAGCCGTCCCGGCCGGGACGCATGTCGTGGTCGGCCTCGCCGGGCAGGCGCAGGCGGACCCGGGCGGCCTCGGGCGCCCACACCGTGAACTCGGTCATGCGGCGGCCTCCACTGGGTCGGTGGGTGCGAGGAGGGCGACGGGATAGGTGCCCAGCAGATCGTCCAGGAGCACCTCGTCCCCACTGTAGACCCGACCGGTGAACACGTCGGTCACACCATGAACGGGAAGTGACAGGGTCGTGTCCCGCCAGCCGCCGTCGCGGGCCAGCCGCAGCGGCAGCCGGGTCGCCACCGCGATTGCCCCACCCCGGTCGAACGCCACCGCGTGCGCGCCGGCCGGGCCGTGCGCCGGCACCGGCCGGTAACCGGCGAACAGCTCCGGGTGGTCGCGGCGCAGCCGCAGCGTGCGGGAGACCACGAGCAGCTTGGCCGCGCCGTCGGCGTCCACCGCCGGCTGCCAGCCGGCATCGAGCCGGGCCAGCACGTCCCGGCGTACGGCGAAGTCGACCGGGCGGCGGTTGTCCGGGTCGACCAGCGAGTTCTCCCACAGCTCGGTGCCCTGGTAGGTGTCCGGCACGCCGGGCATGGCGAGCTGGACCAGCTTCTGCCCGAGCGCGTTGGACCAGCCGGCCGGGGTGATCTCGTCGGCGAACGCGGTGAGCTGGGCGTGCAGCTCCGGGTCGTCGTACATCCGGTCGACCAGGGCGTGCAGCTCGTGCTCGAAGGCCGGGTCGGGGTCGGCCCAGCTCGTGCTCACCGACGCCTCCCGGGCGGCCTTCTCGGCGTACCCGTGCAGCCGGTCCCGCTCGACCGGCCAGGCCCCGACGGCGGTCTGCCAGAGCAGGTGGGCCAGCGCGGGGTCGGCAAGCGGCGCCCGGGACATCCAGTCCCCGACCCGCTCGGCCCAGCGCCCGGGAATCTCGCTGAGCACCGCGAGCCGGGCCCGGACGTCCTCGCCGCGCTTGGTGTCGTGGGTGGAGAGCGTGGTCATGCTCGCCGGCCAGCGCACGTGCCGGGCGGTGGCGAAGCGGTGCAGCTCGGCCGGCGGCACGCCGAAGTGCGCCGGGCTGCCGCCCACCTCGTTGAGCGCGACGAACCGACTCCACCGGTAGTAGGCGGTGTCCTCGACGCCCTTGGCCATCACCGCGCCGGTCAGTTGCGGGAACCGGGCGGCCAGCTCGTGCTCCGGGTCGCGCAGCCGGGCGGTGACCTGGTCCAGCACGCCGGTCAGGTCGGGGCGGCGCCGGCCGGCCTCACTGCGCGCGGCGGCCAGGTGCCGGACGCCCTCGGGCGGGTAGCCCCGGTAGACCGGGAAGCAGGCGGCCAGCTCGGCGAGCGCGGCGCGGACCTGCTCGCCGGGCAGCTCCGGCACGAGCGCGGCGAGACGGGTCAGCTCGGCGGCGAGCAGCCGGGTGGCGGCCTCCAGCTTGGTGGCGTGGGTCAGGTCCTCCCACGAGGTGTGCCGGCCGGTCACCCGGCCGTCGAGCGCGGTGAGGTCCGGCTCGGCGTCCGGGTCCACGAAGAGCCCGCAGACCGCGGCCAGGGCGTCGTAGCCGGTGGTGCCGTCGACCGGCCAGTCCGGCAGGTCCTCGCCGTACTCCAGGATCTTCTCCACCACCAGCCAGCGTCCCGGCGCGGCGGCGCGCAACCGGGCCAGGTAGCCGGCCGGGTCGCGCAGGCCGTCCGGGTGGTCCACCCGGATGCCGTCGACGTCCCCGGCGTCGACCCAGCGCAGGACCTCCGCGTGGGTGGCGTCGAAGACCTCCGGGTCCTCCACCCGCAGGCCGGCCAGGTCGGAGACGGCGAAGAACCGGCGGTACGTCAGCTCGGTGTCGCCGCGCCGCCAGTCCACCAGCTCGTAGTGCTGCCTGTCGTGCACCTGCCGCGGCGTCCCGTCGCCGGTGCCGTCGGCGACCGGGAAGCGGTGCTCGTGGTAGCGCAGCTCCCCGTCGACCAGCTTGAGGTCGTCCAGCGCGTCCGGGGCGTCGGCGAGCACCGGCAGCAGCAGCCGGCCGCGGTCCCAGTCGATGTCGAACCAGCTCGCGTACGCCGAGTCGCGCCCCCGGCGCAGCACGTCCCACCAGGCCGGGTTGGCCGCCGGCCGGGCCACCCCGGCGTGGTTCGGCACGATATCCACGACCAGGCCCAGCCCGGCCGCGCGCAGCGCCCGGACCAGCCGCTGCCGGGCCGCCTCGCCGCCCAGCTCCGGGTTGACCGCGCGGTGGTCGACCACGTCGTAGCCGTGCGACGAGCCGGGGGTGGCGGTGAGCAGCGGCGCGGTGTAGAGGTGGGTGACGCCGAGCGCGGCCAGGTAGTTGGTCAGCTCGGCGGTGGCGTCCAGGTCGAAGCCGGGGCGCACCTGCACGCGGTAGGTGGAGCGAGGGGTGTCGGGCATGGATCAGGCCGTCCTCTCCAGGACCAGCAGCGAGCGGTCCGGTACGCAGACCGTGCCACCCGCCTCGACGAGCGTCGTCTTCTCCGGATCCGGCTCCGCGGTGCTGATCACCAGCTCCCACCGGGGGCCGAACTCCTCGCCGGGCAGCGTGAAGTCCAGCGCCGCGTCGTGCGCGTTGAACAGCAGCAGGAAGGAGCTGTCCCGGTGGCGCTGGCCGTACTGGCCGCGCTCCGGGATGCCGTCGCCGTTGACGAACAGGGCCACCGAGCGGCCGAAGTCGTTGCCCCAGTCCTCGCCGGTCATCTCCCGGCCGTCCGGGGTGTACCAGGCCAGGTCGGGCAGGCCGGAGCCGGCGGTCCGGCCACCGACCGGCAGGCCGGTGAAGAACCGCCGGCGGCGGAACACCTGGTGCCGGTTGCGGAAGTCGGTGAGCCGTCGCACGAACGCGAGCAGCTCCTCGTCGGCCCGGTCCCAGTCCACCCAGGCCAGCTCGCTGTCCTGGCAGTAGGCGTTGTTGTTGCCGCGCTGGGTGCGGCCCAGCTCGTCGCCGTGCCCGAGCATCGGCACGCCCTGGGACAGGATCAGCGTGGCCAGGAAGTTGCGCCGCTGCCGGGCGCGCAGCGCCAGCACCCCGGCGTCCTCGGTGTCGCCCTCGACGCCGCAGTTCCAGGAGCGGTTGTGGCTCTCGCCGTCCCGGTTCTCCTCGCCGTTGGCCTCGTTGTGCTTGTCGTTGTAGGAGACCAGGTCGGTGAGCGTGAACCCGTCGTGGCAGGTGACGAAGTTGATGCTGTGGAACGGCCGGCGGCCGTCGTCCTGGTAGAGGTCGGCGGAGCCGGAGATGCGGGAGGCGAACTCGGCGAGCGTGGCCGGCTCGCCGCGCCAGAAGTCGCGCACGGTGTCGCGGTACTTCCCGTTCCACTCGGTCCACTGCGGCGGGAAGTTGCCCACCTGGTAGCCGCCGGGGCCGATGTCCCACGGCTCGGCGATCAGCTTGACCCGGCCCACCACCGGGTCCTGCTGCACCACCTCGAAGAACGTGGAGAGGCGGTCCACCTCGTAGAACTCCCGGGCCAGCGTGGCGGCCAGGTCGAAGCGGAAGCCGTCGACGTGCATCTCGGTGACCCAGTAGCGCAGCGAATCCATGATCAGTTGCAGCGAGTGCGGGCTGCGCACGTTGAGGCTGTTGCCGGTGCCGGTGTAGTCGACGAAGTAGCGCCGGTCCTCCTCCGACAACCGGTAGTAGCTCGGCGTGTCGATGCCCTTGAAGCTCAGCGACGGGCCGAGGTGGTTGCCCTCGGCGGTGTGGTTGTAGACCACGTCGAGGATGACCTCGATGCCGGCCGCGTGCAGCGCCTTGACCATGCCGCGGAACTCCTGCACCTGCTGGCCGAGGCGGCCCAGCGCGGAGTAGCCGTGGTGCGGGGCGAAGAAGCCGATCGTGTTGTAGCCCCAGTAGTTGCGCAGCCCCAGGTCGACCAGGCGGTGGTCGTGCACGAACTCGTGCACCGGCATCAGCTCGACCGCGGTCACGCCGAGCCGCTGGAAGTGCTCGATCATCACCGGCGAGGCGATCCCCGCGTACGTGCCGCGCAGCTCCTCCGGGATGTCCGGGTGCCGCATGGTCAGCCCGCGCACGTGCGCCTCGTAGATCACCGAGTGGTGGTAGGGCGTGCGCGGCGGCTTGTCGTTGCCCCAGTCGAAGTACGGGTTCACCACCACCGACTTCGGCATGAACGGCGCCGAGTCGGCGGTGTTCATCCGGTCCGGGTCGCCGCCCACCTCGTAGTCGTAGACCGCCGGGTCCCAGGAGACCTCGCCGTCGACCGCCTTCGCGTACGGGTCGAGCAGCAGCTTGTGCGGGTTGCAGCGCACCCCGTTGGCGGGGTCCCACGGCCCGTGCACCCGGAAGCCGTAGCGCTGACCCGGCTCCACGCCGGGGATGTAGGCGTGCCAGACGTACGCGTCGACCTCGCGCAGCTCCACCCGGCGCTCGGTGCCGATGTCCCACTCGTCGAAGAGGCAGAGCTCGACCTTCTCCGCCACCTCGGAGAAGATCGCGAAGTTGGTGCCCATCCCGTCGTAGGTGGCGCCGAGGGGGTAGCTGTCGCCCGGCCAGACCTGCATGTCGCTCCTTCGGGCCCATGATCGTGAGCGCACCGGACGGGTGGCCGGCGCGCACGCCGTTGATGCCCCGGCGTACCCCCGGCCAATCCCTGTCGTTCGGACGGTAACCGACGGATGCGGGTGTCGTCCGTCACGATCGTCGCATTCGAGATGCGCGTTCGCGCCGGATGCACTTTCCTTGAGCGCGGATGCGCGCCCGCGCGTTCCCCCCGGCCAGTTCGGCCACCCTCACCGCTGCTTCCCGCCGCCACCGCTGCCGGCGTGTCCCCCCATGCATGGACGGAGATCGACGTGACCTCTCTGCGGGTCGGCGCGCAGACCGCCACCGCGACGGACCGGCTCCACCGGCCCACTCTCACCTCCCGCCCCACCGCGCCGCCGCAGTCGGGCGGCGCGCCCCGGAGCCGGCGCATCCTGATGCTGTCGTGGGAGTACCCGCCGGTGCTCGTCGGTGGCCTCGGCCGCCACGTGCACGCGCTCTCCGTCGCTCTGGCCGCCGCCGGGCACGAGGTCACCGTCGTCACCCGGCACGCCGAGGGCGCGCCGCTGGAGGAGTACGCCGACGGCGTGCGGATCGTCCGCGCCGCCGAGGACCCGGTCACGTTCCCGCTCGCCACCGGCTCGCTGCTGGCCTGGACCATGGCGTTCAACCACACGCTCACCCGGGCCGCGCTGCGCGCCGCCCAGTCCGGCGGCTACGACGTGATCCACGCCCACGACTGGCTGGTCGCGCACACCGCGATGACGCTGCGCGAGCACCTGGACGTGCCGCTGGTGACCACGGTCCACGCCACCGAGGCCGGCCGGCACCAGGGCTGGCTGCCGGAGGAGATGAACCGCACCATCCACGGCGTCGAGCACTGGCTGGCCGGCGAGTCCGGCCGGGTCGTCGTCTGCTCCGGCTACATGCGCGACGAGGTCGGCGCGCTGTTCGACGTGCCGTCGTCCCGGGTCGACGTGGTCCCCAACGGCGTCGAGCCGCACCGCTGGCGGGTGCCCGCCTCGGCGGTCGCCGCCGCCCGGGCCCGCTTCGCCGGCGACGGCCCACTCGTCACGTTCGCCGGCCGGCTGGTCTACGAGAAGGGCGTGCAGCACCTGCTGGCCGCCCTGCCCCGGCTGCGCGAGCGGCACCCCGGGCTGCGCGCGGTGATCGTCGGCGACGGGCCGTACAAGGCGGAGCTGGAGGCCGAGGCGCACCGGCTCGGGCTGGGCGGCACGGTCAGCATGCCCGGTTTCCTCGGCGGCACCGACCTGCCCGCCGTGATGGCCGCCTCGGACTGCTTCGTGGTGCCCAGCATCTACGAGCCGTTCGGCATGGTCGCGCTGGAGGGGGCCGCCGCGGGCGCGCCGCTGGCGGTGTCGCGTACCGGTGGGCTGGCCGAGATCGTCGAGCCGGGCGTGACCGGGACGACGTTCGCGCCGCACGACCCGGACGGGCTCGCCGAGGCGGTGCACGCGCTGCTCGCCGACACCGACCGGGCGCGCGCGCTGGCCCGCCGGGCCCGTGCCCTGGTGCACGAGAAGTACGGCTGGTCGGCCATCGCGTCCCGCACCGCCGCCGCGTACGCCGCCGCCATCGCCGGCGACCCGGCGTTCACCGCCGCGCGCGCCGAGCAGCGGATGGCCACCGGCCACACCCTGCCCGCCCTGCCCCCGGGGAATCTGCTGGCCGCCGCCGGCCTGAGGTGAAAGGAGGGGCCCCCTGTTAACGCCTGCGGTATAGCAGGGGCCCCCGCTTAACACCCCGCCTCCGGCGCATCGCGACAGGCCGCCGACCCGAGTTCGGGTCGGCGGCCTGTCACGTGCGTCGTCGTTAAGAGGTCCTAACTTAATGATGTTGGGCGTAACCGACTGGACGTGAGGGTCGTTTCGTCTGAACGTGAGGAGGGGTGAGCAGCCGCCGTGGA
>NZ_JBITEP010000016.1:0-151745 GCF_044455315.1 Micromonospora sp. NPDC051300
GGTCGCAGAACCAGATACCGGAGACCTCTTCAGTTGTCGATCACCGCCACGCCGAGACCTTCACCGGCCACCACGACTTCTGAAACACGCCTTAGGCGGCCGCCCCTGCCACCGCTCGCTTCGCTACGTCAACCAGGCGTCTCCCGGTCCCCCGGCACGTCTCCGGAGGCGCCCGATGTCTCCCACGCCGGCTCGGCCATCTTTCCGGTCGCGACCTTCCGGGTCGACGACGTGTCCGCCACCGTCCGCTCGCGGCGTGCCGTTCTTCGGATCCGACGACGTCCCCTTCGGCCTTGACGATAAGGGTGTGTCGACGGAGCAGGATGGCCTGCGGGTCGCCTGGAGGCGCGATCCCGACGGCCACGTCCTCGCCGACTACTCGCTCGACTCCTGATCAGCCGACGGTCTCGGATTCACTCGGCGACGTCACGATCGCCGCTGCCCGACCGCCGGCCGGAGCACGCCACCCGCTGCCTCCCCACCGGCCCGGATCCGCGGGACACCCGCCGCGGTAGTGCTCCACGCGCGCCACAGCTCGCGGTAGCGGCCACCGGCGGCGAGCAACTCCTCATGCGGGCCCTGCTCCAGGATTCGCCCCTGGTCGAGCAGGACGATTCGGTCCGCGGTGACCGCCTGGCTGAGCCGGTGCGCCACGACGAGTGTGGTGCGCCCCTCGGTGGCGTCGACCGCGGCCCGGTCGAGGTCGCGCGCTCCAGCGCTGCCGGCCTCGGCGGTGGCCTCGTCGAGCACGGCGACGGCGGGTGCGGCCAGCACCAACCGGGCCAGCGCGACCTGCTGGGCCTGCGAGGCGCTGAGCCGGCGCCCTCCCTCCCCGACCGCGGTCGCCAGACCGTCCGGCAGGGCCCGCAGCCAGGTGGTGGCGCCGACCACCTCCAGCGCGGCGGTAAGTGCGGCGTCGGTCGCCTGCCGGCCGGCCAGCCGCAGGTTGTCGGCGAGCGATCCGGCGAAGACGTGCACCTCCTGGCTGATCATCGCGATCTCATGCCGGACGACGCGCTCATCCAGGTCGGCCAGTGGCACGCCGCGCAGGCACACCGCACCGTCGGTTGGCGCGATGATCCCGGCCGCGATGCCGGCGAGCGTGCTCTTGCCCGCCCCGCTCGCTCCGACCAGCGCGACCCGTTCCCCCGGCGCGATGTGCAGTTCGACGTCGGTCAGGACCGCCGGACCCTCCTCGTAGCGGTGTTGACGGACCACGACAGTGAGTGCCGCCGGCTCCGCGGCGCCCGTACGCGGCGCGGCGCCCACGGGCCCCACCGTCGCGGCGCGTGCCGGCAGCGTGGCGACGCCCACGAGACGGGCGAGACTCGCACCGGCCTGCAACGCCGCGTCGGATTCCATCAGCAGCAGACCGACCGGGTTGAACAGGCGGTGGAAGTAGAGCGCGGCGGTGGTGGCCGCGCCGACCGTGACCAGGTCTGTCCGCACGAGCAGGAAACCGGCGAGCAGCACCGCGGTCAGCCCGACGAACTCCGATCGATTGATCCGCAGTCCGAAGCGGGTGTGCACGTCGAAGATCTCCAGCGACAGATCCCGGGCCGCGGCGGACCGGTCGGCGATGGCGGCGACGTGCGCGTCCTCCATCCGGTAGGCACGCACGGTCGCCGCGCCGCGCAACGCGCCGGCCATCGCCTGGGTGCGCTCACCCGTGGCGATCCGCTCCCGGGCGTAGTAGCGGACCGATCGGTGCAGGTACCAGCGCAGCGCCAGCGCGTAGGCAGGCGCGGCCACCAGTCCGGCCAGGCCGAGTCGCCAGTCGAGGGCCACCAGTCCGACCACCGTCAGCACGATGGAGAGCAGGGCGCCGAGAAGAGCCGGGCCATCGGTGGCGATTACGTTCGTCACCACCGCGACGTCGTCACCCGCGCGGGCGACCAAGTCACCGCTGCCGGCGCGTTCGATAGTCGTCGATGGCAGGTGCAGTGCGCGGTCCAGCACCCGCTCGCGTAGCCGGGCCAGCACGGTCTCACCCAGACGGGCCGCGAGCGCGGCGCCGACCGCGGTCAGCAAGCCGGAGAGCACGGCCGCACCGGCGATCACCGCTACCCGGCGCCCAAGCACGCCAGGCCCGGCCCCGGTGATGACGTCGTCGACCAGGCGCCCGAGCACCCACGGGGCGGCGAGACCGGTCGCGGCGGCGGCGACCATCACCATCACCGCGGCGGTGCTCAGGACGGGACGGCGGCCGAACTCCCGGCCGAGGGTGACCCAGGTGTCTCGAGCGGACGCGGTGGGCAGCAGCGGGCGGCTGGGGTCGCCACTCGTGCTCGGCTCAGGTGTCACCGCAGCGTCTCCTCACGGTAGCGGGCGTCCTCGGCGAGTAGTCGCTCGTGTGGCCCTTCGGCGACGATCCGACCCCCGGCCACCACGACCACCCGGTCGGTGGTTCCCAACAGCGCCGGGCTACTGGTGACCAGGACCGTGGCCCGTGAGCCGACCCGCCGAGCGTCGGCCAGCCCGGCGGCGAGCCGCACCTCCGTCGCCGCGTCGACCGCCGTGGTGGGTTCGTGCAACACGAGCACCGGCGGGTCGGCGTGCAGCGCCCGGGCCAGCCCGAGCCGCTGCCGCTGCCCGCCGGAGAGGTTCGCACCGCCCTCGGTGAGCCGGTGGCCGAGGCCGCCTGGGTGGGCGGCCACGACGTCCTCCGCCGCGACGGCGCGCACGGCGGCCCGCAGGCTGGCCGGGTCCGGCCGCCCGCCCGCCGCGAGATTGGCGGCCAGGGTGCCCTCGAAGAGGGTCACCTCGTGCGGCTCGACCAGCACCCTGCTCCGGAGGGCGTCGATGTCGAGTTCGTCGGCCGATACCCCGTCGACGTAAAGCACGCCACGGTGCTCCATCCGGGCCACCCGTCCAGCCAACAACGTCACCAGCGCCTCCGCGTCCGCCGGGTCGTAGGCCAGCACCCCGACGATCTCCCCCGGGCCGACGCGCAGCGACACACCGCCGAGCCCCGCGTACCCGGCCCCGTCGAGGACCAGCCGTGGGCCGCTCCAAACGCCCGGTCGCGCACGCCCGGCGGGCCGCAGCGGCTCGGCGCCGAGGACACGGGCCACCCGCGCGGCGGAGGCGCGAGCCATCGCGAGCAGTTGCACGCAGTACCCCAGTGTCTGCACCGGCTCGGCGACGAACTGCGCCAGTCCGACCACGGTCACCAGCTCACCGATGGTGAGCCGGCCGCGCAGGGCGAGCCAACCGGCGGCCCCGGCGACCGCCGCGAGGAAGAGTCCGTTGGCGGCGGTGGTGAGGCCGAGGTGCAGCCCCTTGGTGGTGGCGGCGCGCAACGTGACGGCGAGGGCGTCGCGGCTGGCGCTCGCGTACCGGCCGGCGGCGCTTTGCTGGGCGCCGATGCCGCGCAGGACCCGTAGCCCGGAGACGAGATCCACGGCGAGCGCGGTGGTGCGGGCCAGCGCCTCCTGCTGTGCGGCACCACGACGGGACAGCATCGGTGCCATCCGTTGCAGGCCGAGGACCAGGACCGGAACGCCGAAAAGCACGCCCAGCCCGAGCGGGACGTCCACGACCAGCAGCGCGACGGCCGCGACGGTCAACGCGGTCAGCGCGGCAGCGCCGAGTCCGGCGACCCGCACCACCAGCGCGGACAACTCGGCATCGGAGGCGGTGACGGAGAGGAGCTCACCGTCGCGCAGCCCGGAGCGGTGCCCGTGGGGATCGAGCGCTCGCCGCGCGATCTCGACCCGAATCAGGTGCGCCTCCCGCTCCACCGCCGAGTAGCCCTGCCGCGCGCCGTTGCGGTAGGCGAACGCGAGCACGGTGAACAGCGCGGCGAGTCCGGCCAGCGAGAGGAACAGCGCCCGGGTGTCGCCGGTCACGACCGCCCGGTCGATGACGACGCCGATCGCGACCGGCACGAGTGCCTCGGCGAACTGGTGCAGGCACAGCAGTGCCACCCCGGTCAGCACGCGCCGCCGCTGACGGCTCAGCGCGCGGCGCAGGACGGTCCGCGCCGTTGGCGTGTCACTGGTTCCGGCCATCTGGGTGGCGACCTCCGGGTGCTCGTGTCGATGTCTGGCCCGGCGGGACGTCGCCGGCGCGGCGAGACCGCGCCCCGGGCCGGTGACGTCGAGGCCGCCACGGCGGCGCAAGCGCGATGTACGTCGGGGCAGGGCTCGCCGAGCACCGGACGGCACACCGGCGACATCAAGCCAGGGTAGCCTGCCCTAACTCGGCTAACGGGCGCGGCCTGCCCGCCAGCCGGACCGACAGGTAGGGCCCACGCCCGGCTTCAGCGCACGGCCGACGTGACGGGCCGGTCGGCTGTTACCTCGGCCTGCTCCTGAGCGGCATCGACAACAGATCACCGCTGCTGCTCGGCGAGTGCCGGAGGCCGATCGCGGAAGCTACCGGCGCACGGCGTACCGGTGCAACGTGATGCCCTCGTCGAGCACCTGGTGTTCGAGCAGGTCCAGCTCCACCGGCCGGTCGTGTCCGTCGAACAGGGGCCGGCCGTTGCCGAGGATGGTGGGGTGGGTGTACAGGAGGATCTGGTCGAGCAGCCCCGCACGAAGCAGGTGGGTGGCGAGGGTTGCTCCGCCGACGCCGACATCGCCGTCGACGTCATCGCGGAAACGGGCAAGCTGCTCCACCGCGTTCCCGTCCCGGCCGACAATCCGGGTGTGGTGCGGGGCTGCGCTACGCGTGCGGGACACCAGTATCTTCGGCATCGACGTCCAGATCTCGCCGTACTCGCGGAGGTAGTCCGGGAGCGACTCGTCGAGCCGCGCGGTCGGCCAGAACCCCTCCATGATCTCGTAGACCCGGCGGCCCTGCACCATGGCCCGCAACTTGCGCGCCCGCGCGTTGACATCCCGGTGCAGCGACTCTCCGACGCGGAGCCAGTCCCCACCGCCCTTCTCCCCCTCGATGTGCTCGATCTTCAGGTCGACGGAGACGTTCATCCAGTACACGAACCGGCCCGGCACCACGCGCTCCTAGGGACGAGAAAATGTCCACCACTGCCATCGTTCGGCTCGGCACGCCACCGTGGCGCATCCGCACCCCGC
Source organism: Micromonospora sp. NPDC051300 (assembly GCF_044455315.1). NCBI lineage: Bacteria > Bacillati > Actinomycetota > Actinomycetes > Micromonosporales > Micromonosporaceae > Micromonospora > Micromonospora sp. NPDC051300. The sequence goes on from NZ_JBITEP010000016.1 coordinate 5,043, forward strand.
CGCGAAGCTGGCCAACCGACGAACACGCAGCGTAGCGTGCTTGGCGCCGGAGGAGGGGCAGGGAGGATCGGCAACTTCGAGCCGGTCGTACGAGCCGCGAGGGTCCCGCGGATTGGCGGGCGGTCGACGCACCGCTGACTCTGAACCGCGGGGCCGGCGCGGATCAGTCACCACTCGGACCGCACTGATCTGCCGGCGTAGACAGTAGCGCAGCTCCCGCTCCCGATCAGGCCGGTCGTGGCGTTCCCCGCCTCGACCCGCTGACCAGGCAGATGCCATAGTTAGGGTAGGCAAACCTTTGTCCCCCCTGGAGTTTCCCGTCATGCGTCTTGTTCCCCGCCGCGGTCGCCGGTTGTTGCTCGCCGCCGTCGCCGCCACCCTGACCCTGAGCGCCTGCTCGACAACCGGCACCGGGGGTGACCGCGACACCACCGCCGCACCCTCCGCCGCTGGCGACCAGTTCCCGGTCACCGTCAGCACCGCCTTCGGTGACATCACCATCCCGCGTCAGCCTCAGCGGGTCGTGACCCTGGGCTGGAGTGACGCCGAGGTCACCCTGGCGCTCGGCGTTCAGCCGGTGGGCGACGCCGACTGGCTCGCCTTCGGCGGCGACGGCCAGGGCCCGTGGAATTCGGGCAGATACTCGACCCCGCCGGTCAAGGTCGGCACGCTCGAGGTGGACATGGAGAAGGTAGCCGCGCTGAAGCCCGACCTCATCCTCGACACCCGCTCCAGCGGCGACAAGGCCCGCTACGACCAGCTCACCGCGCTGGGCGTGCCGGTCGTCGACATCCCCGCTGGCGCCCAGTCCTACAAGACCACCTGGGAGCAGCAGCTCGACCTGGTCGGCAAGGCGCTGGGCAGGACCGCCGAGGCCGACAAGATCAAGACCGACCTGACGGCGCGGTTCGCCGCCGTCGCCGCCGCGAACCCGCAGTTCAAGGGCAAGACGGTGAGCGCGGGAGTGAAGACCGGCCAGGGCTGGGGTGCCTACGTCAGCGGCGACGGCCGGGTCGACTTCCTGCAGAAGCTCGGCTTCACCAACGCGCCGGACATCGAGGGGCTCAAGGGTGACAACTTCTTCGTGCCGCTCAACCAGGAGCAGGTGGGCAAACTGGATGCCGACCTCACCACGATCTTCCTGATCGGGGTCACCTCGGACAGCGTGAAGAGCGACAAGTTGGTGCAGGCCGTGCCGTCGGTCGAGGCCGGCCGAGCGGTCTACCTCGACGACAAGGCCATCTCCGACGCCTTCTCCAGCAATTCGGTGCTGGGTCTGACGTACGCGCTGGACAAGGTGCCGCCGCTGCTCGCCGGCACGCTGGCCGGCTAAGCCGTGCCGGACAACCGCGTCCGCCGGGCCGTCGCGCTGCCCATGGGTCTCGTGGGCGTCGCGGCGGCCCTGGCCGGTGCGGCGTTGCTCAGCCTCGCGGTCGGCTCCCAGCACGTGCCGTTCGGCACGGTGCTGGCGGCGCTCGCGCATCCCGACGACGCGATCCGTGACAGCCTCATCGTCACCGAGGTGCGGCTTCCGCGGACGCTCGTCGGTCTGCTCGCCGGGGCGGCCCTCGGGCTGGCCGGCGCGGTGGTCCAGGCGGTGACCCGCAACCCGCTCGCCGACCCGGGGATTCTCGGCGTCAACGCCGGCGCCGGACTGTTCGTTGTCGTCGGCATCAGCGTCTTCGGGGTGACCAGCCTCGCCGGCTACGTCTGGTTCGGCTTCGCCGGCGCCGCCGTGGCGGCGGTGGTCGTCTACGCGATCGGCGCGCTGGGTCGGGGCGGAGCCACCCCGGTCAAACTCGCCATCGCCGGCACCGCCCTGACCGCAGCCATACTCTCGATCACTACCGCGGTGCTGGTGACCGACGTGCAGACCTACGACCAGTTTCGGTTCTGGCAGGTCGGATCGCTCTCCGGTCGGGGACTCGACATCGCCCGACAGGGGCTGCCCTTCGTATTCGTCGGCATGGTGATCGCCCTGGCCTCGACCCGATCCCTGAACGCTCTCGCGCTCGGCGACGACGTGGCCACCTCGGTCGGCCAGGACGTCGCCCGCGCCCGGCTGGTCGCCGCCGTCGCTGTCGTCGTGCTCTGCGGCGCGGCGACAGCGATGGCCGGGCCGCTCGTCTTCGTCGGGCTCGTCGTCCCGCACGTCGCGCGGATCATCACCGGACCGGACCACCGGTGGCTGCTGCCATACGCGATGATGCTCGCGCCGCTGCTGCTGCTCCTCGCCGACGTGCTCGGGCGCATCGTCGCCCGGCCCGGCGAGGTGCAGGTGGGCATCGTCACCGCGGTGCTCGGCGCGCCCGTCTTCGTGGCCCTGGCCCGCCGACGCGGGCTGGCCGAGCTGTGAGCGCCGGGCTCGTCGCGGGCGTCCGCCGTCGCGAGCACGCCCGCGCCCGCACGGTCACCGTCGTGCTCGCGGTCTCCGTGGTCGCGTTGTTCGCCCTCAGCCTGTCCTACGGGTCGTTCCAGGTCTCGCTGCCCGACATCGTGCGATCTCTGCTGGGCCGGCCGACGCCGCCACAGGTCGACTACATCGTGCAGACGCTGCGGCTGCCGCGTGCGCTGGTCGGCGTCCTGGCCGGAACGGCCTTCGGGCTCGCCGGTGCGATCTTCCAGCAGCTCCTGCGCAACCCGCTGGCCAGTCCGGACGTCATCGGTGTCACCTCGGGCGCGACCGCGGCGGCGGTACTGTCCATAGTGGTCCTGTCAGCCGGCGGTGGCACGGTGTTCGTAGTCGCGTTGGGCGGCGCTCTGGCCACCGCCGCGCTCGTCTACCTGCTCGCCTGGCGCAACGGCGTCGGCGGCTACCGCTTCGTGCTCGTCGGCATCGGCATCGGCGCGGCGATGGCCGGTCTCACCTCGTTCCTGCTGACCCGGGCCGACGTACGGGTCGCCGAGGAGGCGCTGATCTGGCTCGCCGGCAGCCTGAACGGTCGCACCTGGGACAGCGTCGGGCCGCTGGCGGTCGGCACCCTGGTGCTGGCGCCGGTCGCTCTGCTGCTCGCTCGAGTGCTGACCGGCCTGCAACTCGGCGATGACCTGGCCCGGGGCCTCGGTCTCGCGGTGCAACGCAGCCGACTCACTCTGCTGCTGGTCGGGGTCTGCCTGGCCGGCACGGCAACCGCCGCGGCCGGACCCATCGCCTATGTCGCGTTCATGTCCGGGCCGATCGCGGCCCGGCTGGTCGGCGGCGGTCGTCCCGTTCTGCTGCCGGCCGGGTTGGTGGGCGCCGCGCTGGTGCTCGCCGCCGACTTCATCGGGTCCCACCTGCTCGGGCCGACCCAGTTCCCGGTCGGCGTGGTCACCGGCATCATCGGCGCGCCGTACCTGCTCTGGCTGCTCGCCACCGCCAACCGATCCGCACGAGGAGGATGACTGTGCCCGCACCGTCCACCCTGCAGGCCCGGGACCTGTCGCTCGCCTACGGCGAGCGCCGCGTCGTCGAGGACCTCTCGCTCCACGTCCCGACCGGCAAGGTCACCATCATCGTGGGCCCGAACGCCTGCGGAAAGTCGACGCTCCTGCGTGGTCTCGCGCGGTTACTGCCGGCCTCGTCGGGCGCCGTCCTGCTCGACGGCGCGTCCATCCACTCGACTCCAAGTCGAGAGGTCGCCCGTCGGCTCGGTATCCTGCCGCAGGGACCGGTCGCGCCGGACGGTATCACCGTGAGTGACCTGGTGAGCCGGGGACGGCATCCTCACCAGGGCTACTTCCGCCGCTGGTCCGGCGACGACGAGGCGGCCGTCGCCGCCGCGCTGACCGCCACCGACACGCTGGACCTCGCCCCACGAGCCGTCGACGAGCTCTCCGGCGGGCAGCGGCAGCGCGTCTGGATCGCGATGGCGCTGGCCCAGCGAACCGGGATCCTGCTCCTCGACGAGCCCACCACCTATCTGGACGTGAGCCACCAGGTCGAGGTCCTCGACCTGCTCACCGATCTGAACCAGACGGAGGGCACGACGGTGGTGATGGTGCTGCACGAACTCAACCTGGCCTGCCGGTACGCCGACCATCTCGTGGTGATGTCCGGCGGCGCGGTCGCCGCCGCCGGCGAGCCCGGCGACGTGCTCACCGAACAGGTTGTCGAGGATGTGTTCGCCATGCCGTGCCGGGTGATACCGGACCCCGTCTCGAACACGCCGCTCATCGTGCCGATCGGGCGGCACCGGATCGGCTGATCCACGCTGCCGGAACCGAGGATGCGGCGCCGCCCACAGCGGCCGTGTCAGTCCAGCAGAGCGAGCGACGCCCAGACGATCTGCGCCGCGAACGCCACCAGGGCGACCAGTATCGCCATCCGCCCCACCCGCAGGGCCCGAGCCGGGCGGGGTGAGTGCCGGTGTGTGACCGTCACATAGCCGGCAGTCGCGGCGGACGTCACCGCGATCATCCAGGCGCTCAGGAGCAGAGCCTCATCCGGCGGCAGCGCCACGGCATACCTCCCGCAACGGGTTCATGCCAGCCAGTCAACGCCGATGCCTTCCGTCATGGGCGACATCGGCGTGAACAGCGGTCGACGGAACGTACCTCCGCTCCACACTCCCGCCGCGACGGCGCGACGGCGCGACCAGCGTGGCCCGCCTGCGTTTCGAGCCGCTCTCACCTCACGGCGATCCTCGATCCGGATTCCGGCCGGCCCACCGTTCGGCTCGCACCGCCCGCAGCGCGTCGAGTCGTAGATCGAGCTGCCGTGCCACCAGGCCGGCCAGACGCACCAGGGAGGCTCTCTGGTCAGGGGTCAGCTTCTGCGTGATGACATCGAGGGCGGTCACCACTCCCAGGCGGTGACCGTCCCGGGTGATGATCGGCGCGGCGGCGTAGAAGCGCAGGCCCAGACCTCCCCGTACGAGGGGGTGGCTCAGTGTCCGCGGCTCGACCTGTAGGTCCTCGATCATGTACGGGCCGTGTGCGCAGAACGCCGACGCGCACAGTCCGGGGTCCACCCCGACCTCGCTGACGCCGTCAAGGCCCCGACTGGCGGCGAACCAGACCCGATCCGCGTCGACGATGCTCACCGTCGACATCGCCGTGCCGCAGACGCTGACGGCGAGTGCCGCTATGTCGTCGAAGGTGCCATCGGCGGGCTTGTCGAGAACGCCGTGACGGCGCAGCACATCGAGTCTGTCCGGGTCGCGGCGGACGCGTTCGTGCTCGGCGTCGCCGCCATTGAGCCGGTACATCGCTGCCACAATCTGTCGCAACCTCATCTCGTCCGTCATCCGCACCCACGGGCGAGTGAGGAATCTGCGGGACGACGCCGACGACCATACCGGCGGGACTGATTTCCGACACGGTGAGCCGGGCGCACAGTCGACATGCCGACAGATCCAAGCCTGTCAAGATCTTGCCGGCACGGGCGAAGAGGCACCTCAGCGGTGGTCGACGATCAGGTCGGAGACTCCCGCGACGGCGTCGATGTCGTACCGGTCGGTCGCGGCGGTCCAACCGCTCGGCGCGAGGGCCGTACCACCGGCCACCCCGACCCGTTCGACGCCGTCCACGCTCACCCGGCCGGCACCGCCCGCGGCGCGTACCCGCACCGGAGCGTCGCCGGCAAGGTGCACCAGCAGCCGGCCCGCACCGCCGGTCATCGACAGCCGCATGGTGCCCTCGGCGGGCGGCAGGGTGACCTCCGCGCGGCTCGTGCCGGCCGTCAACTCGACCTCCTCGATCCGGCCGCCGCGCAGGTCGAGCACCTCCTCCTGGGCGCCGCCGCCGAGCCGGACGCGCCACCGCACGTCATCGTGCAGCACCACATCGACCAGCGCCGGACCCGCACCGCCGGTGGCGGCCAGTCCCGCCGTCACCGTGCCGTCAGAAGCCGACACCGCCGGACGGACCTTCGCCCCCGCCGGTGTCGACACGCGGTACAGATCGTCGCCGAGATCGGCGGTCCGCACCCGCACCACGTCCGCACCGTCGACCAGCGCGAACACCGCCGACCGCAGGTCACCGCGAGCCGCCGCCAGGGTGCGAGGGTCACCGGCGCCGCTGCCCGTCCACGTGTGGCCGTGACCACCGGCGGCGTTCCGCGGCTCGCCCGATCGGCAACCGCCGACCAGTGTCGCCAGCAGAAGCAGCCCCACGAGCGCGCGACCGGTCCCGCGTCCGCTCATCCTCGCACTCCGCACCGTCCGCGTCACGGGCCTGTCCTACCCGGTCGCGCGATGTGCCACTCCCCGAAGCCACCCTTCGGCGCGGGGCCACGCGTGCCGGCCACGGGGATGCGCCCGACGACTCCGGTCCGGCGGCGCGTCGGGTCAGGCGGCGCTCCGGCGATGATGGCGGCCCAAGCCCGCCCACCAGCCCGATCGGCGCTCGCTCATCCGGTGGCAAGATCCGCGCTGGCCTCCGTGGCGATCGTCACCGGCATCCGCTACGGCAGCGTGGTGCTGTCCCGGTCGGCAGCCGCCGGCGGCGTGCCGTGCCGCGCCCTCAGCCGGCGCAGTTCGTCAGCGGACAGCAGCCAGGTGGAGTTGGTGGCACCGAGGCCGAGCAGCACCTGGTCGAAGGAGTTCCCGTCGTTGTCGTCGGTGTAGCAGATGCTGATCTCGCCCCAGGGGGACGCGGCCAGCGCCATCTGCTCCTGACGGCCGGTCGCCGTCTGCCCGATCTGCTGGTTGGCCAGCCGGCCGGTGGTCGTACCGTCGGCGTTGAGGCCAGCGGCCCACACGTTCGCGTCGGCGGCGTGGACCGTCCAGCCGATCGCGACGTTGTCCTGGTCGTCGATGCCGATGTCGGGTGTCGTGGCCTCGATTGCCGAGGAGACCTGAACCTCGCCGTGCCTCGGAGCGCCGGCAGCGGTGAACGAGCGGGCCCAGATGCCGCGCGTGCCGGTATGGTCGGATTCCCAGGCGACGGCGAAGTCACCCGCGAAGTTCGCGGCCACCGAGGCACGCTGCTGCTGACCGCCGGTCTGGGCATTCGCGGTCCGCCGGGTCAGCACGACCGAGCCGTTGCCGCGTGCCAGTCGGGTCAGCCCGATGTTGAAGGCTCCGTTGGCGTCGGCGTCCTCGTCCCAGACCACCACCGCCTCACCGGCGGCCGACACGGCGACGTCCGGCCGGTGGTGCGCGCCGGTGGCCTGCGAGGCCGTCACCTCGTAGGCCTTGGTCGTCGCGGTCGTGAAGCCGGCGGCCCGGACGGTGGCGGGTGCGGTGCCCTGGATGTCCTCCCAGACGACAGTGAAGCCGACAGATGCGGCGTTGGCGGGCGCGCCGTCCGGGTCGACCGCCACCCTGGGCCAGATCTGCTGGCCGGCGTCGGCGGCGTTGGCCTGGCCGGAGCCGAGGACCGTGCCGGTGGGTGACAGCACCCGGTACTGGATGTTGTAGATGCCGTTGCCGTCACCGTCGGCGGCCCAGACGACCACCGCGTCGCCCCGGTCGTCGAGGCCGACGTGCGGACTGACGTGTCGCCAGGGGCGCCCGCTGGTTCCGCCGTCGGACAGCTTCATCTCGTAGGCCGGAGCCGCATCCCGGAACAACCGCACGAAAATCTCGCTGTGGGCGTCGTCCTGCGGATCGGTGGCGTCCCGGTCGTCCTCCCACACCACCGCGACCTGCCCGTTTCGGTTCATGGCCACGGCCGACTCGTCCTGGTCGCCGGAGGCGACGCTGTTAGCCGTCAGCCAGGTGAGCGCCGCCGCGGTGACACGCGCCGGGGCGTCCGAAGGCACGACAGGGCCGGATACCGGCGTCAGCGCGAGCACGCCGGCCGTGAGCAGTGCGGCGAACGTCGACATGGTCGCTCCTTCTACCCGGCCTGCAGGCCGGGCTGGCCGTCGAGAATGACGAACGAGCGCACGGTGGACGCCGCCGCGCCGTGTTCGGTCACCGCGCCGATCGCGCGGAAGTCCGCGCGAATCTGGCTGCGGCTGATCGTCGTACGGACGTAGCCGCGCAGGTTCGAGTAGAACTTCAGGTGCGGGTTGGTCGCCGCGTTGGGCATGGCGGCGCCGGCGTCGCCGTTGCCATCGGTCGTGATCGAGGTGCAGACCAACTCCGTGCCGATCGTGGCCGACGAGGGGTTGGCGTAGTCGGCCTTGAGCTCGTTGGCCCACGATCGGTGCACATCCCCGGTGAGAACCAGCGGGTTGCGCACGGCGCGCTGCTGCCATCCGGTCTGGATCCGGCTGCGGGAGGCGCGGTAGCCGTCCCACGCGTCCATGTTCGCGGCCCCGCCGGCGTCGAACTGCCGGGCGAAGAAGACCTGCTGACCGAGGATGTCCCAGGTTCCGTAGTGCTGGGCCAAGCCGTCGAGCAGCCACGCCTCCTGGGCGGCGCCGCTCAACGACCGCGAGGGCAGGTCAGCGTCCGCGCACACCTTCCAGCCGTCCCCGCACGCCTGGTCGTCGCGGAACTGCCGAGTGTCGAGCATGTGGAAGGTCGCCAGTTGGCCCCACCGTATCCGCCGATACAGCGGGATGCTGTTGCCGGTGGGTGCCGAGGCCGGCCGTAGCGGCATGTTCTCGTAGTAGGCACGGTAGGCGGCGGTGCGGCGCGCGGTCCACTGCGCCGCCGTCAGCGTCGGACTGCTGTCGGCGCGGACCATGTTTGCGTAGTTGTTCTCCACCTCGTGGTCGTCGGGCACCACGAGCCACGGTGCCGCCGCGTGGGCCGCCTGTAGGTCCGGATCAGACTTGTACAGCGCGTACCGGCGACGGTAGTCGGCCAGCGACACGATCTCACCGCCGAGGTGCTGGCGCACCTTGCCGGTTGCGGCGGCACCCTCGTAGATGTAGTCGCCCAGGTGCAGAATCAGCCCTGGGCCGTCCTCCGCAATCCGCCGGTAAGCCGTGTAGTAGCCCGCCTCGTAGTGGGCGCACGAGGCGAAGGCCATCACGAGATCCCGGCCCGGGCTTCCGGGACCCGGCGCGGTGCGGGTCCGGCCGACGGGTGAGATGTGGCCCTGGGCGCGGAAGCGATAGTAGTAGTCGGAGTCCGGGGCGAGCCCTCCGGCGATCACGTGCACCGAGTGCGCGTCCACGTACCGGGCGGGCACCGAGCCGGAGGCGACCAGCGGCGAGAAGCGGTCGTTGGTCGACACCTGCCACTCGACGGTCACGTCCGCGTTCGCCATTCCGCCCTGCCCGTCGGTGTTCAGCGGGACCGGCGCCAGCCGGGTCCACAGCACCACACTGTCGGGCGCCGGGTCGCCGGAGGCCACACCGAGCTTGAAGGGGTACGGCACGACTGCCTGGGCAGCACGCCACGGCGCCAACGCGGCGCCCGCCGCAGCGAGTCCACCGACAACCATCATACGACGGCTCATCTTCGTCACGACCGAAATCATGATGAGCGTCGATGAATGGCAGCCAGGATACCCGCGAACGTGAGGTAACGCGATCAGGTCGACACGGTGCTACCCGCGACTCCGGCGCAGATCCATCCGGGGTGCCTCTCCGGGCCACGCCTCCGGGTCAGCCGCCGAGAGTGACGTGGAAGATCCGCTCGTTGCTGTTGTCGGGGACGCTGTCCTTGTCGCCGCTGTTGGTGGTGGTCAGCCAGAGACCGCCGTCCGGTGCCGGCTCCACCGTGCGCAGCCGACCGTAGACGCCGTTGAAGTACGTCTGGACGTTGGTGAGGCTGCCTCCGCTGATCACCGCGCGGTACATCCGGGCACCGCGAGCACAGGCCACGTAGAGCACGTCCCGGACGACCGCGATGCCGGAGCATGAGCCGTCGGCCGTCGGGTAGGTTCGCTTGGGCGCGATGAACCCGGCAGTCCCGCAGGCACCGCTGGTGCCTTCGCAGGCCGGCCAACCGTAGTTGCCGCCTCGGATGATCATATTCGTCTCATCCATGACCGAGTTGCCGAACTCCTGCTCCCAGAGCCGCCCTTGCGAGTCGAAGGCGAGCCCCTGCGGGTTGCGGTGACCGTAGCTCCACACGTAGTTGCCGAATGGGTTGTCCGAGGGCACCGTCCCATCGGTGTTCAGTCGCAGGATCTTGCCGGCGAGGTTGTTGACGTTCTGCGCGTTGTCGCCGTTCTGGGCGTCGCCGGTGCTGGCGTAGAGCTTGCCGTCCGGTCCGAACCGCAGCCGACCGCCATTGTGGTACTTGTTGCGTAGGATGCCACTGACCAGGACCTGCAGGCTCGCGGTGTGCAATGTTCCGTACTGCATCCTGATCCGCACAATGCGGTTGTCGGTGGGCGTGGTGTGCATGATGTACAGCCACGGGTCGGTGCCGAAGGTCGGCGAGATCGCCAGGCCGAGCAGGCCGCCTTCGCCGTCGGTGCTCTGCACGTTCGGCACCGTGCCGACCGGGGTCTTCCCGCCGGTGGTCGGGTCGAGCCTGACGATGTCGTGCGCGTCCCGACGGGTGTAGAGGATCGTCCCGTCGGGCAGGGTGACCAGGCCCCAGGGGATGTCGGTGTCGGTGGTGACCTGCCGGACCGAGCAGACCGAGGCTCCACAGGACGATCCGGTCGTCACCGTGACACTGTTGCTGGGCGACGATACGTTCGCCTGCGCGTCCCGCGCGCGTACGTAGTACTGGTAGCTGGTGGTGGGCGTCAGCGCGGTGTCGATGAAGGTGGTGGACGGCGGCACGGTGCCCGCCCCGGACACGGTGCCGACCCGGGCACCGTTGCGGTACACGTCGTAGGCGCGGACGCCGATGTTGTCGGTGGACGCCGTCCAGGACAGCGAGACAGTGGTGCCCGACGCCGAGCCGGTGAGCTGCGCCGGCGCGCTCGGTGGCGTGGTGTCGACCTGACACTGCGGCGGGGTGATCGACACGGTGGAGCTGGCCTGCGAGACGTTTCCGGCGGCGTCCCGCGCGTTCACGTAGAGGCCCCAGGTGGCCCCGGGTACGACGGTGAGGCTGGTCGACAACGTGCTGCCGCTGACCGTCCGCACCTGCTGGCCGTCGTGATAGATGTCGTAGAACGCGACGGCCACGTTGTCGGTTGAGGCGTTCCACGCGAAGGTCACGGAGTTGCAGAGCAGGTCGCTGACCCGGGGGTTGCCGGGCGCCGTCGGCGGCTGGGCGTCGGAGCCGCCGACGGCAGCCCTCCAGCGCTGGTTGCTCTGGCCGTTGCAGGTCCAGAGCCCGACGAGCGTATTGTTGGCCGTGCCGGCCCCGGTGACGTCCAGGCACAGGTTCGACTGGGCACCGACGATCGTGCCGTCGGAGTTGACCCGCCACTTCTGGTTGGCGCCACCGGTGCAGGTGTAGATCTGCACCGCCGCCGGCGCGGTGGTGTCCTGGCCCTTGACGTCCAGGCAGCGGGTGTCGCTGTAGATCCGGAGCTCGCCGGCTGGCGTGACGTTCCACGCCTGGTTGGCCCGGCCGTTGCAGTCGTAGATGTTGACGCCGGTGCCGATGGCGTTGTTGTCACCGATCACGTCCAGGCAGCGGCCGGAACCGACCCCGACGACGGTGGTCACCGCCGCCGAGGCCGGCGCAGCGGGAACGACCGCCAGCACGGTCACCAAGCCCAGAGCGGCAATGCTCGCCAGCACCCGCCGGGGCAGCGCTCGTCGATCGACGGACAGAGGCATCTGCGGAGTCCTTCCCTGCGCGGGCCGCTCCGGCGGGCCCCGCGGTGGTGATCGCCACATTGGCCGAATAGCTACGATCATCAATGTACGAGGGAGCCACCATCAAGGCAACAGTCATGCGCCAGCTCCTTGACCAGGAGTTACACCGCCAGACGGCATCCTGAGGAGTGGCGGCAGCGCGATCACCGGGACGCTCTTCGCTCGTACGCCGACGACCCGACGGGGCTCCGGGCGGAAGGCCGCGCCGTGGTCGACTACCTGACGGCACTGCGTCGCGCAGCGGACCGGACACCGCACCGGTGGCGTCTAGCGTCAACGAGAGTCGACTGACCGCCCGGAGGAGACCGTCGTACAGCCACAGCCAGCCGTGCCCGCAGCCGCCCACCTGATCCTGCCCGGGGAGGCGTGGGAATACCAGACGCAGGACCACACCGTCGCGGGACAGGGCCCCTGGGCCATCAGTAACACCCTCGACGTCCGGGTCACCGTGGATCAGGAGGAGCACCTCGTCCGGGCTCCGCAGATGTACCACCTGCACCTGCCCAATCCGAGCGCGGGAGTCGCGGGCAATGTGATGATCAGCGGCCTCACCGTGGTGCGCCGGGCCGCCGGCGGTGGGGTTGAACAGGAAACCGTCACCTGGCAGCACCCCCGCGAGAACGCCATCGAGCCGATGCAGATGCAGGGCGTCGCCGGCGTCGCGCATTCCGAGTTCCAGTTCTTCCTCGGCTGGACCGAGGCGGCCGTCGCCAACCTTTGCCAGGAGGGCGTCCTCGCGGTCATCTTCGAGGCGTACCAGACCAACACCCCCTGCGCCTCGTGTCAGAAGCTGATCGGCTCGCACCTGGTCGCCCTCGAACAGCTCACCGGGAAGACGGTGCTCTTCCGTGGGCGCGCAAGACAGATCTACGAGTCGACGTACGGCCGTCTCGGCGCCGCGCTGCACCGGGTACACACCGGCCTTCAAGCGCTCACCACCCCCGGCCCTCCGCACGTCAACAGGGTGCTCGGCGTGCACTTGGTGGTTTGAGAAAGCGGCCACTCGGGTTGCCCCCGGCGGGCTCGGTGGTCCTGCCGAACCGGGGAACGGGCCCTGCCACCTCGGCGTGGTCCTCGTCCACTCGTTCGGCGAGGACCACGCCGAGATGTCGGCACGCTCAGGCGTCTCCGGCGACGGCCAGGTTGAACCGGTCCAGTGCCGCCCGCTTCTCCGGTGACCGCTCATCGATGTTGACAGCGTCGGCATCCGGCCTGTCCTGATGCAGGTCGACGCCCTGCACCAAGCCTCGCACCACGGCATCGGCCTCGGCAGCCGTGAAGCCCTGCCTACCCGGTTCAGCAGCGGCCCAGATCCGCCCGCTGTTGGGTCCAGACCCCTGGGTCCAGTACCGAGCCTGCCACAGGTGCTTGCCGTCCCCCGACGGCGGACCGCCCGGGTCGCCGTTTCTGCTCCTCTCGTGCTTCACCGTCTGACCACCGGCGTAGGCTGTACCGAACGCTTATTCCGGCACGGTCGCGCAGGTGCCGGCCGGCGGGGTGGTCGGCACCTGCGCGGTGCTCGGTGGGACGGTGGTCGGCGTGGTCGGCGGGTTCGTGGGGGTCGAGCAGCCAACCGCCGTGGCCACCGTGTCCGCGAAGGCGCTGCCAGCCGAGCGGTACGCAGCGGTCGTCGCACCGACCTGCGTCGGGGTCAGCGCCTGGTTCTTCGCGAACAACACCCAGTCGACCTGCTGGACCTAGGTGCTCAGCCCGCCGGAGTGCGCCATCGGCAGCATCACCCGGAAGAAGACCGAGCCGTGCGAACAGCCGTCGATGAAGGCCGCCTCCGCCGCCTCACCCGGCAGCGCGCGGAAGAACGCGTGTAGGAAGAAGACGGTGAACGGTACGGCGTACGCCGCGTAGACCAGGATCAGACCGGGGTACGTGCCCAGCAACCCGAGCTGTTGGACGACGCAGAAGAGGGGCACCAGCGCCAGGAACACCGGGAAGAACATTGCCGCGACGAAGGTGTAGTAGACCAGCCGGTTTCCGCGGAACTCGTAGCGTGCCAGGGCGTAGGCGACCAGCGAGCCGAGCAACATGGTCAGCAGCAGCGCCCCGCCCACCACGATGACGCTGTTCAGGAAGTAACGTCCGATGCTTGCCTGGTTCCACGCCCGGGACCAGTTGCCCCATTGCGGTGACGCCGGCAGAGACCACGGTTCGTTGAGGATCTCGTTGTCGGTCTTGAATGAGCTGACCACCGCCCAGAGCAGCGGCAGCGCGGTAACGACGGCCCAGGCCAACCTGGCGAGGTGCGCCGGGAAGGCGCGCGTACGCCGGACCGGACGTACCGGTGCGGGCCGAGTGGCAACGACAGGTCGCTCAGCGCGACACCCATGGCCGAGGCGTAGCCGAACTTCCCGTACTGGAAGGCGGTGCGGTACAGCGACAGCCCGATCATCTCGGTGGCGCCGTCCGGTCCACCCGGCCCGACGGTCATCACCTGGACGACGGCGAAGGCGTCCAGCGCCGCGATACCGAGATACACGAATGCGACCTGAACGCTCTCGCGGACCAGCGGTAACGTCACCGTGCGGAAGGTCGCCCAGGTACCGGCGCCGTCGAGCAGGGGGGCCTCGAACAGCTCTCGGGGAATGCCGTCGATCGCGGCGCTGAACAGCACCACGTAGAAGCCCACCGACGACCAGACCAGCACCACCATGACCGCGATCAGCGCCAGGGACGGTGAGGCGAGCCAACTGCGGGTCAGCGCGTCCAGGCCGAGCGACCGCAGCGCGCCGTTCAGCAGGCCGTTGTTCGGGTGGTAGACGAAACCCCACAGCACCGCGATCACCACGAGGGACAGCAGCTGCGGAAAGAAGTAGACGATCTGGTACGCGCCGGAGCCCGCGATCGCGCGGCGTCCATCCCGACCCCCGAGGTGCGCGCCGGGTCCGGCGTAGCGATACTCGCCACCATGGAAAGGCCCCGTGCGGAGTTGGGCCGGGACCTGGCGCACGCGCTGCGGACCGGGCCGTTCTCGGCGGCGCTCCACCTGGCCATCGAGGATCGCGGGCTGAAGTTGGAGGAGATCCAGGAACGGCTGTCGGCGGCGGGAGTCGGCGTCAGCCTCACCACCTTGAGCTACTGGCGCCGTGGCCGCAGCCGGCCGGAACGTCCGGACTCCATCCGGGCGGTGCGGCTGCTGGAGAAGATCCTCGACCTCCCGTCCGAGTCGCTGATCGTGCAGCTCGGACCGCGTCGCCCGCGCGGCCGGTGGTTGAATCAACCGCCCGGGACCATCGAGATCGACCGGCTGTTCCACGACCGCACCGGACTGGCCCGGATGATCGCCGAGGTCGACCGCTGGCACTACCACGAGCTGACCCGACTCAGCCTGCACGATCTCTACCAGGTCGGCGTCCGTCGTCAGGAGATCAGCCTCGTCTGTCGCCAGGTGCTGCGGGCCAACGCCGACCGGGTGTCGCGGACGGTGGGCATCTTCCGCACCGACGACCCGGCCGCGACGACCCGGATCAACGCGGTCCGCAACTGCCGCATCGGCCGCGTCCGCTCCGATCCCGGATCGGGCATCCTGGTCGCGGAGATCGTCTTCGACCGCATGCTGGCCCGGGGCGACTCGGTCGTCCTCGAGTACGAGTTCCTCAGCGACTCCCAGCGCCCCACCGACAACTACTACCGGGCCTTCTCGACACCTGTCGGCGAGTACGTGCTCCAGGTGCAGTTCGACCACGACGCCGTGCCGGCCCGCTGCCACCGGTTCGAGCGTCGTGCTCTGGACGCCCCCGACCAGGGCGTCTGGGAGGCGTGGATCGGCTCCACCCACGGCGCCCACCTGATCGCCTCGGACATCCCGCCCGGGATCGTGGGCATGCGGTGGGAGTGGGAGTGAGCGGCCCGGGTCCGCCGCCCACTCCCACCTCCGCGCCGATCAGCCGACGGTGACCGTGACGTCGTCGAGCGCGAAGCTGGTCTGGTACGACCAGTCCTCGACGCCGGTGAACGTGAGCGCGGCGGTCCGGCCGGCGTATCCGCTGAGGTCGATCACCTTCTCCACGTATCCGGTGGTGCGGTCGAGGTTGGAGTAGCGGGCCACGGTGGTCCCGCCGTAGCTGACGGTCAACGTGTCGTACGCGAGGTTCTCGTACTCCGCGGTGGTGATCCGTACCCAGAAGCGCAGGGTCGCGGTCGTGCACCCGGCCGGGATCGTCACCTGCTGCGAGACGGTGTCGGTCTGCACCGCGCCGCCGCCGTTCAACCAGGCGTTACGGCTGCCGGAACGGGCCGGCTGCGCCGCCCACGTGCCGATCACGTTCGCCGTGGCCGTCCAGGGCGTGGTGCCGTTCTCGAAGCCCGGGTTGCCGACCACCTGGGCCGACGTGCAGCCACCGCCGCCGCCGGTCACCGTCCAGCGGAAGGTGACGGTCGCGGAGCGCGACGCGGCGTCGGTGAGCGTCACCGTCACCGTCGTGGTGCCCGCCGCCGTGGCGGTGCCGGTGATCCGGCCGGTCGTGGCGCCGATCGCCAGCCCCGCCGGCAGGCCGGAGGCGCTCCACGTGTACGGCGTGGTACCGCCGCTGCCGCGCACCTGGAGGTCGACCGCCTGCCCGAGCGCGGAGGTCTGGTCACCCGGCCCGGTCACCGTCGGGGCCCCCGGCGCGGGGTCGGTGCCGCCGAGGAAGCCGGTGTAGAGCAGCACGTTCGGCGATCCGCTGCCGGCACTGGTGATCTTGCCGGTGGTGCCGTTGTCCACCAACGCGGCCCGCACCTGCGCGGGCGTGGCGGACGGGTTGGCGCCCAGGTAGAGCGCGGCGGCGCCGGCCACGTGCGGCGAGGCCATCGAGGTCCCGGTCATCGTCGCGCTGCCGGTGTTGCTGGCGTACGAGGCGGAGACGATGCTGGTGCCGGGGGCGAACAGGTCGAGGCAGGAGCCGTAGTTGCTGCTGCTGTTGCGCCCGTCGGAGCTGGTGCTGTTGCCGACGGTGACGGCCGCCGCGACCGCCTGCGGGCTGTAGTAGCAGGCGTCGTCGGACGAGTTCCCGGCCGCCTGCACGAACTGCACGCCGGACCCGATCAGGCTGGTGACGGCGCTGTCCATCGCCTGGCTGGAGCACCGGCTGCCACAGCCGATGCTGTAGTTGGCCACCGCCGGCTTCTGCGCGTTGGCACGAACCCAGTTGATCCCGGCGATCAGATCGTCGTTGGTGCCGGTGCCCTGGCAGTTGAGCACCCGCACCGACACCACCGCCGCCTTCTTCGCGACGCCGTACGTGCTACCCACCGCCGTGCCGGCCACGTGCGTACCGTGCCCATGGCAGTCCTGCGGGGTGCTGTCGCCGTCGACGACGTCGGTGCCCTGGCGGACCCGGCCGGTGAACTCGGTGTGGGTGGCGTTGATGCCGGTGTCCAGGACGTAGACGGTGACGCCCTGCCCGGCTGCGGACGGGTAGGTGAACGACCGGTCCAACGGCAGGCTCCGCTGGTCGATCCGGTCGTCGCCCCAGTTCGGCGGGTTGCTCTGGGTGTCCGACACCTCGATGCGCTGCACCTGTTCGACTGCGGCGACGGCCGGATCGGCGGCGAGGCGCGCGGCCTGGCGCGCGGACATCTCGGCCGAGAAGCCGGTCAGCGCGGACCCGTACACGTGGCGGGTCCGGGCGCCGAAGCGACCGGTCAGCTCTCGGGCGCGGCTGTCGAGCACGGCACGGGAGAGCCCGGCGTCCTTCAGGGTCACGATGTAGCGGCCGGCCACCGCGGTCGGACTGTCCGCGTTCCGGATGACACCGGTCGGATCGGCCTGGGCCGGTCCGCCGACGCCGACGATGCCGGCCAGTGCCACGCCCAGCGTGAGACCGGCGGCGGTGAGTCGTATCGACACGGTTGATCTCCTCCTCATGCCGACTCCGGATGTCGCGTCCCGGCGACGGGGAGACCCGGAGGGCTGTGTCGGAAAGGTAGGAGCGGGTGTGCCGGCGGCGACAGGTCGGTTAACAGCTGTCGACGATGTGCCGGCTCAAAACTGTTTATGGGGTCGGCCCCTCCCGACGCGCGGCCAGAGGCGATATCCTCATCCATCCCTGTCGATCAAGCGCTGACCCGTACCGCGCCACACACCCTTTCCGGAGGCACGATGAGGTCCCGTCTCGCCCGTACGATCGGCGCGCTCGCGCTCGCACTGGGCGCCGCCGCCGCGCCGGCGGCGCCGGCCGGCGCGCACGCCACGGCCGACACGATCGGGGTCTATCCGCCGATCCAGGGCTCGTCCACCTGGGACCGCTTCGGCGTGTCCGGCCCAGCCAGCCACCACATCGTGTTCGCGAACTGGGGGTACACCAACGACTGGGCGGTGGACATCTACCGCGCCCCCGGGGCCACCGTTGTCTCACCCTTCGGCACCAAGACCGCGGCCGGGCACCCGGTCGCGGTCACCGTGGTGACCGTCCGCGCGGGCTGCGCGACCGGCAACCTCGCCGACGGCGGTTACCGGATCGGGCTCGAGGCACGGGACACCGCGACCGGCGAGATCATCGGCCGGGCGGACGTGATGCACGTGAACAACAAGCCCGGCGGCATCGTCGTCGGGGCCTCCGTCGGACCGTGGACCAGGCTCGGCGAGACCGGCAGGTTCCGCTACTCCAGCTGCTACCAGGTCAACGGCGACAGCGGGGCGCACATCCACCTGGAGGTGATCAACCAGCATCGGTACTCGTGCTATGTGGCACGTGCGGCGAACACGGCTCTCACCGACCTGACCGTGGTAGGCCGGATCGGCACCCACCACTCGGGTCAACGCGCGGCCTGTTGACACAGCCCACTTCCTGGTCCACAAGGCGCTGCGGCTCGGCGGCGCACCGCCCACGTCGCACCCGCCGTCGAGGTTGGACAGGGGCTCTAGCATGCGGAGTCACCGAAGGGGGATCGACCATGCCCGACAGTCGTCGTAGTCGCCGCATCCTGTCCGTGACCACCGTGCTCGCCCTGCTGGGCTCCACGTTGGTGGCCGCGCCGGCCGCCGCGGAGGAGCCGCCACCGCCGGTCCTGAAGATCCAGAACGTCGGCACCCGGCTCTGCCTCACGCCCGCCGGCTCGAACACCGCGTCGGGCACCACGATCGTGCAGTACGCCTGCGAGGGCTACAACCCGCGCAACTGGCAGTTCGTCCTCAACCAGGAGACGTTCTCCTACCAGATCCGCAACGTCTACACACACCTGTGCCTGTCGCCGGCCGGCGGCAGCAACGGCCTCAACGTCGTGGTCGTGCAGTCCGCCTGCGACTCGAACCGGGCACGGCTGTGGACCTTCCTGCCCAAGGGCGGCCACTACGCGCTGCGTAACCTCGCCAGCCAACTCTGCCTGTCCCCAGCCGGTGGCGATCCCGGCCTCAACGTCGCCATCGTGCAGTTCACCTGCGACGACGACCCGACCCGCGCCTGGGACACCGTCGCCGCCAAGGCGGTGTCCAACGCCAACGCCGGCGGCCTGTGCCTGACCGTCGCCGGCGCCAGCACGACCGCCAACGCCACCGCCGTGCAGTACTACTGCGACCGCGCACCGTCGCGCCTGTGGAACATCCGCCCGATCGGCAACAGCACCACCACGTTCTTCCTGGAGAACATGAACAGCGGCTTCTGCCTGTCCCCGGCCGGCGGCGTCGACACCCTGAACACCGTCGTCGTCCAGTTCTACTGCGACAGCAACCCGGCACGAGCGTGGCGGCTGCTGACCGACGGCGCCGGCAACACCCGCTTCCAGAACGTGCTCAGCAACCTCTGCCTGTCGCCGGCCGGCGGCTCGACCGGCCTCAACGTCGCCATCGTCCAGTACACGTGCGACAGCGACCCGTCGCGCACCTGGCGTACCCAGGTGGTGTGAGTATGGCGGGACGCGGCGCGGCGGCCCGCGTCGCCGGATCGGCGGTTCCGCTGCTCACCGGCCGACGCCCGCCTCGGCCTGCCCCGCATCCCCCAGCCGCTGCTCGCGCGTGCCGTCCGTCATCCAGGACGGGACCGAGATCGCCCCCGGCCGGCGGGCCTCGACGGTCAACTGCTTGACCGTGCCCCAGCACACGAACTCCTTGATCTTCGCCGCCACGCGCCCGCTGACGTGGTACCTCGTCGCGGTGTCGTCACGGCCGCTGAGCTGGACCAGGCCGGCTCGGCGGCCCAGGCTGATGCACTGCCCGACGAAGCCGAGGGCGACCTGCTCGGGCTGCTCCCCCGCGATCTTGCGGAGGATCGTTCCGGCGGCGTGCATGCCCAACGGGCCGGCCGCTTGGCAGCTCATCCGGAACGGCACTCCCGACGGCGCCGCCGAGTCACCGGCCGCGACGATCCGCTCGTCGTCCACGCTCGTCAGGGTCTCGTCGGTGAGCAGGCGGCCGAGCGCGTCGGTGCTCAGCCCGCTGCGCCCAGCCAGCGCCGGCACGCTGAACCCGGCCGTCCAGACGGTCACCGCGCTCGGCAGCTCACGACCGTCGTCGAGCCGTACGGCGTCGCGTGTCACCGCCGTCACCCTCGCGCCAGGTCCGTCGAGCACGGTCACCCCGAGTGTGGCGAGCTGCGCGGCGGCCGAGCGCCGGCCCCGCGGATGCAGGTACGGGCCCAGCACCGAGCCGCAGACCAGGGTCACGGGCCGGCCCTGTTCGGCCAGCTCGGCGGCGGTCTCGATGCCCGTCGGCCCCGCACCCACGACGGTGATCGGAGCCGAGGCCGGCGCGGCGTCGAGCACCGACCGCAGCCGCCGCGCCTCCTCCAGGCCGGCGATCGGGTACGCGTGCTCGGCCGCACCGGGGACGGTCACCTCGGCGCTCCCGCTGCCCACCGCGTACACCAGATAGTCGTAGCCGACCGTGTCGCCACCGGCCAGAGTCAGGCTGCGCCCGGCGGCGTCGATGCGGGTCACCGTGTCGACCCTCAGCCTGACCCGTTCGCTCAGCACCTCGCGGTAGTCGACGACCGCGTCGTCCGACCCGGTCGCCAACTGGTGCAGCCGGATCCGCTCGACGAACGTCGGCCGCGGGTTGATCAGGGTCACGGCGACGTCGTCGCGGCGGGTCAGGCGGTTCGCCGCCGTCACACCGGCGTATCCGCCGCCGACCACGATCACTGCGGTGTTCCCGGCCATGATGCCTCCTTCGTTCTCGGGCTCCGACCACAGGACACCGACGACCCCCCGTTTGTGACAGACGTGGTCCGGATCACCGAATCCCGCCCGCCGGGGACGTCGAGGCTCGTCCGCGGCACCGGTGATCGGCGGGGCCGGCCGGCCGACGCATCCCCGCAGGTCGCGGCGGCGTTGCCGGACAGCCCTACGGTGAGATCCAGTCGCCCCGGACCGCCGGCGGCGCGCGAAGGAGTGGCCATGCCCGCCCGAGTCCTGCTCCGCCCCACCGCCGCCGTCATGGTCGCCGCCCTGGCGGCGGCCGGCTGTTCGTCGCCGACGACATCCGCGGAGTCCACCGCGACCACGACCGTGTCCGAGGCTCCCACCGCCGTGGCGTCCACGCCGGAGGCGGCGCCCGCTAGCGTCGCACCCCGCATCTCCGCCACCGGGCCGACGGACGGCGACCGCGGCACGACCGGCGGTCGTTCGAACGGTGGCACCGGCAGCGACGAGGGACGGTCCGGCGGCGCCTCCGACGGCCCGACCATCGTCTACTTCCGGGTCGCCGAGAAGCCGTCGTGCCCGGCCGGGACCACCGTCAACCCGGTCGCCGGGCATCCGGTCCTCGTCGAGTGGAAGGCCACGAACGTCGACTCGGTGGCCCTCTCGGTCGACGGTCCCGGCGTGTACCGCGACACCTACCCGGCGACCGGCAGCGAGTCCTTCGCCTTCCCCTGCTCCGGTGTCGAGGGCGACGTCCAGAAGCACACCTACCTGCTGACGGTCCGCAACGCCGACGGCACGCGGACGAAGACCCTCGCGGTCAACGCCCGGGTGCACGACATTCCGGCGGTGTGACGCCGGCGGTACGGCCCCAGCCGCCCCGGGGTGGTCCTCGTCGAATCGTTCGGCGAGGACCACCCCGAGGTGTCACCACGCTCTCAGGCGTCTCCGGCGACGGCCAGGTTGAACCGGTCCAGTGCCTCCCGCTTCTCCGGTGACAGCTCATCGATGTTGACAGCGTCGGCACCCGGCCTGGTGCTGGGACGCTATATCGCGAGATCGGTTTCGCGATCGTCGGCCTGCTCGCGATCGGCGACGGTATCGTCCATCCGGTCACGCATCTCTTCTGACGGTGCGGCAGAAGCTAGCTCCGCGGTCGAAATCGAATCGAGAACCGCTACCTCTCGTTCCCACGCATATTCTTCTCGTCATTTCCGAGCGGTTCCGATCTGGTTGAGCCGACGCCCGTAGGCACTTTTTCTACGCTCTCGACGCCACGGCCACCCGATCGAATCCGGGATATTCCACCCCTATCACCCCGAGCGGGTCGGACTGCGGTCCAGCCCGCACCTAAACCCCGAACCACCCTCCGAGAGATGCGAGGCGTTGACATCGGCTGCACATCCCGGCAGGCTTTGCGGAACTCCCCGAGGCAGATCGTGCAAGGTTTTGAAGTGGCACGGGTCGATTCCTTGCAGTGATGTCGGGGAATGCGTTATGCCCCGTGACAGCACGGCTCCTTCTCTCGACGGATCGGAGAACTGATGCGCGTCGCCCTCCTCACCACGACTCAGCATGGTCACCTGAACCCGTATGTTCCGGTGGTCAACGCGCTCCGAGCCGCAGGCAGTGAGGTTGCGCTGCTCCTGCTCTCCGCGGACGGTGGCGCGCTCGACGAGCGGCGCCGCCAGGCACTGGGCGAGACAGAAGTCCACGCGGTCGGGGAAGTCGAGATGGCCCCGTGGAGCGGCGACCCGGCGAAAATCGGTCCGATGCTCCAGTCGTCGCCGGTGGCGGACCAAACGGCTGACGTGCTCCGTGCGACGGCGCCGGACTTCGTGCTCGTCGATTCGCTGCCGGTCACGGCCTCGGCCATGGTCGGCGCGCGGGCGTCCGGCGTGCCGTACGGGATGAGCTGGGCCAACCTCGGTGGGGTGTGCCCGAGCGAGCATCGACGTGGTCGCTGGCCGTACGACGAGCAGGTCGGCGACTATCTGACCGGGCACGGGGTGTTGTGGTCGACTCGAACTCATTCGGCGCGTTCGCCGATTCTCAACGTGATGCCGACGATCCCCGCCCTGGTCGGGGACGACGCGGTCACCGACGACGGTGTGCGGCTGGTCGGGTTGCCGGGTGCGGCGGGCACCCGCGGCGACGAGGTCGCCTTCTCCGACCTGGATCGACTCGCCCCCGACCGACCGGTGGTGTACGTCTCCTTCGGCACGATCTTCTACCGTCGGCCGGACCTGCTGCGCACGGTGATCATCGGGGCCGCGGCAACCGGCGCACAGGTGGTCGCCTCGGTAGGAGACCTCGCCGAGGATCTCGCGCTGCCCGCCGACGTGCTCACCGCCCCGTACCTGCCGCAGCGTGAGGTGCTCGAGCGCGCCGACGTGTTCATCACCCACGGCGGCTACAACTCCGTGGCGGAGTCGATCCGGGCGGCGACACCGATGCTGGTGATCCCGCTGGCTGTGGATCAGCCGATCCAGGCGCACTTCGTGGATAGCGCGGGCTTCGGGGCGGCGTTGGAGCCGGGTGGCGTGACCGAGCAGGCGGTTGCCGCCGCCGTCACCGATCTGCTCGATCCCGCGCGGGACTACCGGGCCCGGCTACGCGCCGCGCAGCCGGAGTGCGGCGATTCCGCCGCGCGCACGGCCGAGTTGGTCATCGGCACGGTTGAGGCGCTTCCGCGGAAGGGGGAGCTGTGACCATCGAGCTGCAGCCGGTACGCGGCCCGATCGTAATCGAAGATCTTGAGCGCCTCTCGTTCCGGGTGGATCGCCGCGCCTACACCGACGAGGATCTGGCCGCCCAGGAGATGACCAGGATCTTCGATCGTTGCTGGTTGTACGTCGGACACGAGTCGGAGGTGCCGGGACCGGGCTCCTACGTGGCACGCGACGTCGGCGGGCGTCCGGTGCTCATGACGCGCGGGTCCGACAGCGTGATCCGGGTGTTCGCGAACAGCTGCACCCACCGCGGGGCTCTGCTCTGCTCGCAGCCGACCGGGCAGGCCAGGTCGTTCCGGTGCCCGTATCACGACTGGACGTTCTCCAACCAGGGCGAGCTGGTCGGGGTCCCGATCCCGGACGGGTACGGGCCGGGCTTACGCAAGGCGGACTTCGACCTGGTGCGGCATCGCAGTGACACCTACCGCGGTTTCGTGTTCGTCACCTTCGATCCGGAGCAGCCGCGCACCCTGACCGAGTACCTGGCGGGTGCGACGGAGTACCTCGATCTGATCGACGATCAGTCCGAGGTCGGCATGGAGGTGATCCAGGGCGCGCAGCTCCACGGGGCTCGGGCCAACTGGAAGCTCATGATGGAGAACAGCGTCGACATCTACCACTTCCGGGCCCTGCACAAGCGGTATGTCGGCTACATGGAGTCGCTGGGGTCGGTGCCACCACGACGACGAGGCGGCTTCGGCTGCGCCCTCGGGCTGGGGCACGGCGCCAACGAACTGCCTCCGGCGGCGGCCCGCCCACTCGCCTACTGGACGCCGATGTTCGGCACCGAGGTCCGGCCTCGGATCGAGGCGACGGCCGCACGGTTCGTCGACCGGTTCGGCGCCGAGCGCGCCGAACGGATCACCGGCACCAATCGGGCCGTGCTGATCTTCCCCAACCTGATGATCATCGACGCGATCGCCATCACGATCCGCAAGATCGACCCGGTCGGCGCCGGCCGGATGGCCATCACCTCGGTCGCCCTGGCCCCCCGTGACGAGGATCCGGACATCCGGGCCCTCCGCAAGAGCCACTACCTGACCTTCCTCGGCCCCGCCGGCTTCGCCACCCCCGACGATATCGAGATCGTCGAGTCGTGTCAGCGGGGCTACCTCAACCGCGCGGTCCGCTACTCGGATCTGTCACGCGGCATGAACAAGAAGGTTCCGGAGACGACCGACGAGCTTCCCGCCCGGGAGTTCTGGCGGCAGTGGGACCGGCTGATGCACGGGGCGGAATCGCGATGACCATCGAACTGACAATCGACGACGCGGCCCAGGTGCGGTTGTGGCACCGGGTAAGCCAGTTCCTGTTCCGGGAGGCGCGGCTGCTCGACGAGTGGCGCCTGCTCGAGTGGTACGACGAGATGCTGACCGACGACATCCGCTACTCGGTCCCGGCCACCGACATCCGCGGCGAGCCGGCCGACGCGCTCGGGCTCATCGACGACGACGCCGCCCGGCTACGTCAGCGGGTCGAACAACTCCTCAACGGTGAGGTGTGGTGCGAGAGCCCACGGTCGCGAACGAATCGGATGATCAGCAACGTGGAGATCCTGGCCGATCGGGGCACGTACCTCGACGTGGCGGCGAATGTCGTCGCGTACCGGTTCGGGCACGGACGCTCTGACGCCTACGTCGGAAAGTACCGGTTCCAACTCGTCGTCGATGGCGGGTCGTTCCGGGTCCGGAGGCGGGTCGTGGTGCTCGACCACGAGACACTGTACGAGCACGCGAAGCTCAGCATCATCCTGTGACCGGACAGTGACGGCGGCCGACACCGGCAGCGTCCACCCCGTCGCCGCCGCCCAGCCGAGCCTCCCGCGCGAGGTCTACGTCCTCAGTGTCGTCGGTGGCTGCGTCATGCTGGGCCTGGGACTGGTGCTCCCGGTGCTCCCGGTGTACGCGGCGACGTTCGGCGCCGGGCCCGCTCAGATCGGGGCACTCGTCGCCCTGTTCGCGTTGATGCGGCTCGCCGCCAGTCCGTTCTGCGGGCCGCTCGGAGCACGCTTCGGGGAGCGGCGGGTCCTCGTCGCCGGCCTGCTGCTGTGTGCGGTCTCCTCGGCCCTGACGGCGTTCGCCGGGTCCTACGGGCAGTTGCTCGTGTTCCGCAGCCTCGGCGGCGTCGGCTCGGTGCTGTTCTCGGTGTCCGCGCTGGCGACGCTCCTGGCAATCGCGCCGGCCGGCCAGCGGGGCCGGGCCGGCGCCGTGTTCGAAGCCGGCTTCCTGCTCGGCGGGATCTGCGGACCGGCACTGGGCGGATTGCTCGCGCTCATCACCCTGCCCGCGCCATTCGTGGCGTACGCCGTGCTGTTGCTCGCCGCCGCGGTGCTGGCACAGGCGGTGCTGCGCACCGGCCGAACCGCCGGCGCGGAGCCACGCCGGGACGTGGTCCGGCTACCGGTCCTGCTGCGGGATCGACGCTACCTGGTGGCTTGCCTCGCCGCGTCGGCGCAGGGATGGGTCCTGTTCGGACTGCGCAGCGCACTGGTCCCCACGGTGGTGATGGCGTGGCGACATGACGTGGCGTGGGTCGGTTGGGCGTTCACGACATCCGCCGTCGTTCAGGCGCTGCTGATCGTGCCGGCCGGCCGGGTCGTCGATCGGGCCGGACGCCGGCCCGCCATGATCGCCGGCACCGGTGTGGGCGCGGCGGCGATCAGCGCCTTGGCGTTCGTGGACAGATACGCCTGGCTCGTCGTCCTGCTCTGTGTGTACGCGGCGGGATCAGCCCTGCTCAACGCCGCACCGGCCGCGCTGATCGGTGACGTCGTCGCCGGCCGGGCCGGCAGTGGCGTCGCCGTCTTCTCGATGTGTACCGATGTCGGCGCCGTTGTCGGACCGGTCGTCGTCGGGCTCATCGCCGAGCGGGCGGGTGTTCCGGCCGCCTTCGGCAGCGGCGCCGCGCTGCTGGTCGTCGCCTTCACGGCGTCGTGGACGTTGACACGTGTTCGACCAACCCGAAGGAGTTGAGCGATGGATCGGTCCGCTGCCCGACGTGAGCGAGGTGAGGCCATGTTCCAGCAGGTCTTCGGCCGCGAACCACGCCCGGGATCCTACCCGGAGTTCCTGCAGATCACCGTCGACCACCTGTTCGGTGAGATCTGGAGCCGCCCGCACCTGAGCGTCGAGGAACGTGAGCTGGTCGCGCTGACCGCTGTCACTCTGGCGCGCACGGATTGGGAGTTGCGCGGCCACATCGGCGCTGCCCTGCACCTCGGGATGTCGCGGGAGAAGATCGTCGAGGTCATCATCCAACTCGCCTACTACGGTGGCTGGCCGGTCGCCAACAACGGTCTGCGCGTCGCCCAGGAGGTCTTCGCCGAGCTCGACGACGCCGCCGGAAGGGACGCGGACCGTGACCGGTGAACCGATTCCCCTCGACCCGGCCGAAAAGGTCGACCTGTGGCGCCAGCGGTTCTTCGAGGCTCAGGCCGCCGCGGAGGAGTTCGTCCTCGGCGAGCACGGCGAAGCGGGGCTGTCCGCGTGGATCGCGGCGAACTCCCGCATCACCGCGACGCTGCTGCGAGCGCAACGGCCCGCCGGAATGTCCACCACCGATCACTTCATGACCCGGCTCGAGCGTCAGCTGTTGCTGTACGACTCGGCAGTGACCAGTGAGCCACAGCCCTCGGGCACCGTCCTGCGCAACGCCGACTGTGGGATCCTCCGCTACCGCAGACGAGCCGCCCGCGCTGGCGTCGCACTGACGTTCTCCTCACCGTGCCCGTACTGCCAGGAACTCAACACCGCCATCGCCGCCCGCTACGTCGAACCGCACGTCACGGTCTCGTGCGAACAGGCGGGCGACGGGTGCACCTGGCGCGCGGAATCTGCTCACGAGCCGGGAGCGGACGCGGTCGGGTCACCGCACCGGGGCCGAGCCGATGATTGAACTAACGGCAGTAACGCCCGGTCGACGGCCGGCGACCGGCTGACGTCGAGCGTCATGCCCAGTTGCCGGCCCACGGCCACGCACAGGTCGACCGCGGCGGTGCGGGTCAGGTCCGGATGGACGTTCTGGGTGACGCAGGCCGACGCCACGTTCTTGTTCCGTAGCCGCAGATACCACGGGAACAACGATCCGAGAGCGGGTTCGGTCAGCATCGTCCGCGAATGGACGATCGTCCCCACCAGCAGGTCGCCGAACGGGCGTTGCCCTGCGTTCATGAAGCTCTTCAGGCGTTCTTGGAAGATCTTCAGCACCGCGGGCACGTTCCCCGCGTACACCGGCATGGCGAGCAGCATCGCCTGCGCACCCTCGGCCAGGTCGACGACGCGCGCGAAGTCGTCGTCGATCGTGCACCGGCCCACCTCGGGATCGAGGCAGGTGTCCTCGCCCTCGCACATCGCGATGCGATGGTCGATCAACCGGATCCGCTGGATCTGCGCGTCATCGGCCTCCCGGACGAGACCGGAGATCGCCGCATCGAGCAGCGCGTCGGTCAGCGACGGAAGCCGCCGCTGTGTGCAGGACAACGCAATGACCTTCATCCGGGTGCCCCCTGCCCGCTCGGCGCCAGCCAGGACCCGGGACCCGACGACATCCCGCACCTGGCCACCAACCCTGAGGTCGCCCAACCTACCGACAATCGCGGACGACCGAAACGCCCCCGCACCGGCGGGAGGGAGAGACGACGACCTCACCCTCCCGCCGGTCCTGCTCATGACCTGCGGTACGCCTCGCCGGCCGGCGTCAGCATGCCGTCCTCGCGATACAGACCAATCGCCGCGGCGTCCCCCGACGCCGGCAGCGGGAACAGGGCGTAGCGCTCCACGTACGGGGCCGCCTGGAGCCGGGCGGTGGCCTGACGGATGAACTCGGTCAACTGCCCGGCGCTCGGGTAACGAGGATGACCGGTGAAGTTGGTCAGGCTGAACTCGGTGACCCACACGGGCAGCCCGTAGCGCTCGTGCACCGCCTGCACGTAGTCCATCAGGTGCTGCGGAGCGGCGTCGCCGAAGTCCGAGCCGTACCAGTGCAGGGCGATGAAGTCCACCCGCATGCCTCGCTCGCGCGCGCCGCTGAGGAAGCGGTCCAGCCATCCGCCGGGGACGTCGGCGCCGGCGGCGACGGCCGGGCTGCCCAGGCGCATCCCGGTTCGCTCCAGCCGAGGCCACAACGCCAGCGCCTGCTCGACGCTCATGTTGGCCTGCTGCGGCAGGTCGGGCTCGTTGAAACCGAGCAGCGTGGTGCCCGAGCGCCGCGCGGTGTCGAGGTCGTCGTCGACCGCGCCGGCGCCCCAGATCATCGGTACGAACTCCGCAGGCGCCGGCACGTCCGCCGGGTCCGCGGACCAGTCGTAGTACCAGCCGGCCCCCACCGCCCGGACGCCGTCGGCGACCCGGGGGAAGGCCCACGCGCTCACGCCCTTCTTGCCCGCCCCGGCGGCCGGCCGTGGCGCGCCCGGCACGCTCCACCGCTGGGTCGGGCTGCCGGTGCAGGTCCACAGCCGCAGGTGCGTGCCGTCGGCGTCGCCGGGGGTGTCGAGACACTTGCCGGAGCCGGCGTTGACCAGTTGCCCGTCGGTGATCCGCCACTGTTGCGCGCCGGTGCCGTTGCAGTCGAACAACTGGATACGGGTGCCGTCCGCCCAAACGCTGCCCGCGACGTCGAGGCACTTCCCCAGCGCCCGCACCGACCCGGAGCCGTCGTGGGACCAGTCCTGGGCGATCGTGCCGTTGCAGTCGGCGACCTGGATCGGTGTGCCGTTGGCGGTCTGCGCCCACGGCACGTCGACGCACCTCCCACCGGCGCCGACGATTGTCGCGTCGGAATTGGCCCGCGCGGTGGGCGCGACGGCCAGACCCGCGCCGAGCACGGCCCCGACCGCACCAAGGACCACGACGGCGCGTCCCACCCGATTCGCGCCGTCCCGCTGCCACACGTACATTCGACCTCCACTCGCCGGACCCGCCCCACGGCGGGCGGGACTGCGCCTTCGACGGTCGGGGACGGCCTTCGGTTCACCGATCACGTGATCCGGGCGGACCGGCGACCGCCAGAGGCCCGAGCCGGGCGTGCGGGCGCCGGTCAGGTGCCGACGCGGCGCGTCTCGTAGGCCCACCTGACGACCTCGACGCGGTTGCGGGCGTTGAGCTTGCGCATCAGGGCGGCCATGTGGGTCTTGACAGTGCTGAGGCTGATGGACAGTTCGTCGCCGATCTCGGGGCAGGCCCGGCGTGGGGGTCGGTGACAGCGGCTCCGGTGACCGCGCGAACTGCTGGAAACGCCTTTCTCCGCTTGGTGTTCGCTCCGTAGGATCACCGGCGATCAAGGGGGATGAAACGGTGGGCGATTTCCAGCAGTTCGCGACGGATGTTACGTCGCGCCTGTCCACGATGTCCAAGAACGAGTTGTACGCCGTCGGCGACGGTCTCGACCGGGACTCGCTCTGGCTCACCTTCCTCGACTCCTTCCCCGCCGGCACCAATCCGCGGTTCCGTGAGCGATCCGAGTACGACTGCTCGACCTGCCGCGGATTCGTCAAGCACTTCGGCAACGTCGTCGAGATCCACGACGGGCGGGTCCGTACCGTCTGGTCCGGGGTGTCGGCGTCCGACCCGGTCTTCTCCGTCGTCGCCGCCGCTCTGGACGAGTTCGTGCTGTCGCTGCCCTTGGCCACCGTCTTCCGGTCCGCTCAGCCGCAGTACGGCACGGAGACCACCCGAAGCCTGCGCGACGGTCAGGTCGAGGTGTGGCACCATCTGCACGGCCGGGTGCGGGAGCGGCACCGCACCGAGGACGTCGGCGCGGCGCAGGGCCACTTCGACGCCGCGGTGCAGGTCTTCCAGCGTGGCCTGGCCGAGCTGACCCGGCACGCGCTGGACACCGTCGTCGACCTCGTCGACGGCAACGCTCTCTACCGCGGCGCGGAGCATCGTCGGGCGATGACCGAGTTCCGCTCGCTGCAGAGCCGGTGGACCCAGGCCGCCGACCGACGGGCCTTCGTCTTCGCCAACGCCACCAACCCGGCGGCCCGTCTCCGCAACACGGTGATCGGCACCCTCGTCCAGGATCTCTCCGCGGGTGTCGACCTGGAGCAGGCGGTCCGGTCGTTCGAGACGAAGGTGGCGCCGCAGAACTACCAGCGCCCGACGGCGTTGATCACCCCAAGCATGGTCAAGGCCGCCATGAAGACCATCGCCGAGCTGGGCATCGAGGAGTCGTTGCAGCGACGGTTCGCCCGGCTGTCCGACGTGTCGGTCACCAACGTGCTGTGGGTCGACAACGACACCCAGTCACGGATGAAGGACGGCATCGAAGGTCTGCTCATGCGGGCGGCCACCGCCCGGTCGTCGGGTGCGTTCCCGCGCGGCGCCGAGCCGGAGGAGATCCCGGTGGTCTCCTTCCTGAAGGACATCCTGCCCGGCTCCGCCAGCATCGACCTGTGGGTCGCCAACTCCCACGAGCCGCACCTCGTCAGCCTCACCACCGGCCGCCACCCGGCTGCCCCGCGGTTGTTCAGGTGGGACAACGACTTCGGCTGGTCGTACGGCGGCAATGTCACCGACTCGATCAGGGAGCGGGTCAAGCGGGCCGGCGGCAACGTCACCGGCAAGCTGCGGGTGAGCCTGTCCTGGTTCAACCACGACGACCTGGACCTGCACGTGTACGAACCCAACGGTGACCACATCTGGTACCAGGAGAAGCGCAACAAGCTGGACGTCGACATGAACGCCGGCGGGACGCTCTCCCGCGAGCCGGTGGAGAACGTCACCTGGACTGACCGTGTCCCCGACGGCGAGTACCGGATCGAGGTGAACCAGTACCGCAGGCGGGACAGCAGCCAGGGCGGCTTCGTGATCGAGACCGAGAGCAACGGGAAGATCGAGAACTACCGCCACGAGCGCGCGATCGGCCACAAGGAGACCGTCGAGGTGGGCCGGATGACTGTCGCCGGCGGGGTGATCACCGCCTTCCGGCCGGGCAGGGACGTGCAGCCGGGCAGCGCGGGCAAGGAGATGTGGGGCATCACCACCGAACAGTTCGTGCCGGTCTCCACCATCATGTACTCGCCGAACTATTTCGACGACAACGAGGTCGGCAACCGGCACTACTTCTTCGTCCTGAAGGGGTGCCTGAACGACCAGCCGACGCGCGGCATCTATAACGAGTTCCTCCGCGGCGACCTGCAGCCGCACCGAAAGGTGTTCGAGGTCCTCGGCGACCGCACCAGGTGCGAACCGTCTCCGGGCCAGCTTTCCGGCCTCGGCTTCAGCTCCACCGTCCGCAACTCCGTGCTCGCCAGGGTGGCCATGACCGGCGGCCGGCGCCGCCTCATGAGCATCCAGTTCTGAATCTCCTACCCGCATATCCCAGAGAGGTCACCGTGACCGTTTTCGAGAAGGCCACCCGGGAGAAGTTCCGCTATCCGTCGACCAAGGGGCTGCTGACCACGGAACAGCTCTGGGAGCTTCCGCTGACCGCCAAGTCCGGCTTCAGCCTCGACGACGTGGCCAAGGCGGTCAACGCCGAGCTCAAGGCCGTCGACACCGAGTCGTTCGTGGCCACCGAGGCCAATCCGGCCAAGGCGACCCTGGAGGCGAAGCTGGAGGTCGTCAAGCACGTCATCGCCGTCCGCCTCATGGAGGATCAGGCGGCGAAGGCGGCAGCGGCCAAGAAGCTGGAGAAGGAGAAGCTGCTGGCGGCCCTGGGCCGCAAGCAGGACGCCGCCCTGGAAAACCTGACCGAGGCGGATCTCCTGGCCCGCATCAACAACCTGTAGCCCACCGAGGATCAGCGCCGCCCGGCCGGCCCGTGCACCGTCGAGAGGTACGGCCGCCGGGCATGGACCGCGCGGCCAGGCGGCGGGCGGGTCGACGTCGGGCCGGGCGGGGAGTCGCCGAGGCCGGTCCGTTCGGCGACTCCCCGCCGGCAGTCCGGTCAGAGCCGGCAGCGTCGGTCCTTCGCGGGGACCTCCCTGCACTCCGTGACGTCCCGGTTCCGCGTCGACCTGCTCGGCAAGTCGCTGCAGGCCGGCGTGGCGCAGGCCGTGCGGTCGTCGACGCGCCAGGCGGCAGCCACGCTGCGGCCGTCCGGGTCGGCCGGGCGGTATTCCAGCCACCGGCGCAGGTCGTTACCGCCGTCGACCCTGCCGGTGAGGACCAGGTTGAACGAGCCTCGCACGCGAAGCAGGCGGATCTGCTCCTGCACGCCGACGTTCGGCAGGCTGGTGCCCAGGCACGCGGGACCACCGTCGCGCCAGCAGGTCCAGACCGCCACGGGATCGGTGCCGCCGGCCGCCGGGAAGGTGTCGGGCGAGATGTCGAAGACCACCGCGTTGTCGTCCCCGAACACCTCCGCCGCCACGCTCCAGAACGAGCGAGCGGCGAGATCATCGGTCCGGCGCAGCGACACGATGGGTGTGATGCCACCCCGAACGAGCCGGTCGACTGCCCGGTAGGGCCTCGGATCGGCGGTGACCGTGCGGATGCGGTGCCCTGTCAATACCGTGTCGACCGCGGCCGTGCACGAAGGAGGGCGCCGGGCGTGGCATCATGAGGCAGAGCCGAGTTCCGGGCACAGGGCAACCTCAGGGCACCGCCATCGATTCCCGAAGGGAATGCTCATGCGCATCCGGCTCCGCGGATCCACGCGCCCATCTCGTACCCGGACAACCGTCGTCGGCGTCGCCACAGCGGTCGCGCTCGCCGCGACCGGCCTGGCCCTGGCCCCGGTCGCGGCGGCTCAGACGCTGCCCTACCAGGATCCATCCCTACCCGTGGCCCAGCGGGTGGTGGACCTGCTGTCGCGAATGTCGCTGGACGAGAAGATCGGCCAGATGACCCAGGCCGAGCGCGCCAAGGTCGGTCCGGCCGACGTGACCACCTACCGGCTCGGCTCCGTCCTGTCCGGCGGCGGCTCGGCACCGTCACCGAACACCCCGGCCGGCTGGGCCGACATGTACGACACCTTCCAGCGAGGCGCGCTGGCCACGCCGCTCGGCATCCCGATGCTCTACGGCTCGGATGCCGTGCACGGACACAACAACGTGGTCGGCGCAACGATCTTCCCGCACAACATCGGTCTGGGCGCCACCCGCGACCCGGACCTGGCCGAGCGGATCGGCCAGGCGACCGCCGAGGAGGTCACCGGCACCGGCGTGGACTGGACCTTCTCGCCCTGCCTCTGCGTGGCCCGCAACGACCGCTGGGGCCGCACCTACGAGTCGTTCGGCGAGAAGCCCGAGTTGGCGACGCAGATGAGCAGCATCGTCACCGGCTACCAGGGCACCACGCTCGGCGGACCGGCAAGCGTGCTGGCCACCGCCAAGCACTACGTCGGCGACGGGGGGACCACGAACGGCACCGACCAGGGCAACACCCAGCTCTCCGAGGCGGAGCTGCGAGCCATCCACCTGCCGCCCTTCGTGGAGGCCATCCGCCGGGGCGTGGGCTCGATCATGGTCTCGTACAGCAGCTGGAACGGGCAGAAGCTGCACGGCAACCGCTACCTGATCACCGATCTGCTGAAGAACGAGCTGGGCTTCACCGGCTTCGTGGTCTCCGACTGGAACGGCATCGACCAGATCGACGGCGCCCCGGGCTTCACCGGCGCCGAGGTGGCGCAGGCGGTCAACGCCGGCATCGACATGGTGATGGCGCCCGACGCCTGGCAGTCCTTCATCACGCTCCTGCGCGCCGAGGTGCAGGCGGGCCGGGTGCCCCTGTCGCGCATCGACGACGCCAACCGGCGGATCCTGACCAAGAAGTTCGAGCTGGGCCTCTTCGAACGTCCCCTCGCGGACCGCTCGTACGCGGGCACCGTGGGCAGCGCGGCACACCGCGAGTTGGCCCGTGAGGCGGTGGCCAAGTCGCAGGTGCTGCTGAAGAACGGCGGCGCGCTGCCACTGCGCACCAACAGCCGGATCTTCGTCGCCGGCAGGAACGCCGACAACATCGGCAACCAGAGCGGCGGATGGACCGTCAGCTGGCAGGGCGGCAGCGGCAACACCACCCCCGGCACGACGATCCTGCAGGGCATCCGGAACACCGTCGGCTCGGCCGGCACCGTGACCTACAGCCTCAACGGCAGCGGCATCGACTCCTCCTACGACGTAGGGGTCGCGGTGGTCGGCGAAACGCCGTACGCCGAGGGCCAGGGCGACCGGCCCGCCGGCCTGGGTCTGGACGCCACCGACCTGAACACCATCAACACGCTGCGCGCGGCCGGCGTGCCGGTGGTGGTCGTGCTGGTCTCGGGTCGCCCGCTGGACGTCGCGTCCCAGGTGCCGAACTGGAACTCGCTGGTGGCCGGCTGGCTGCCCGGCACCGAGGGCCAGGGCGTGGCGGACGTGCTGTTCGCGGCGCGCCAGCCCACCGGCAAGCTGCCGGTGACGTGGATGCAGTCGGCCGGCCAGCAGCCGATCAACGAAGGCGACGGCAAGGCCCCGCTGTTCCCGTACGGCTTCGGGCTGAGCTACGGCAACCCGACGCCGGACACCACCGCGCCGACCGCGCCGAGCAACCTGCGCGCCACCGTCAGCGGCACGTCCGCCACGCTGACCTGGTCGCCGTCCACCGATGACGTGGGGGTACGGGAGTACGTCGTCCACGAGACGGCCGGCACGTCCGACACGGTGTACGGCCGGACGACCACTCCGTCCGTCACGATCAGCGGACTGGTTCCCGGCGCGTCGCGGCAGTTCTACGTGGTCGCGGCTGACGCGGCCGGCAACACCTCGCCGGCCTCGACGACGGTCGTGGTGCAGGCGGCGGGCGTGGACCCCACGCCGCCCCCCACGCCCACGCCCACCCAGGGCGCGGCCGCCTGCCAGGTCACCTACGCGACGAACGACTGGGCCGGCGGCTTCAGCGCCACCATCACCGTGCGCAACACCGGCACCGCCGCGCTGATCGGTTGGACGCTGCGCTTCGCGTTCCCCGACGCCGGCCAGCGGGTCACCCAGGGCTGGTCGGCCACCTGGTCGCAGAACGGTACGGCGGTGACGGCGAGCAACGCCGCGTGGAACGGCTCGCTGCCGGCCGGCGCGTCCACCGGGCTTGGCTTCAACGGCACCTTCAGCGGCGCCAACCCACGCCCGGCCTCGTTCACCCTCAACGGGGCTCCGTGCACCGCCGGGTGACCGGTCAGCCCTAGCAGATCGTTCCGCACCAGCCGTGGTGTGTCGGTGTCGTCACCTGGTGACACCCCGGCACACCGCGGGATGCGTCCGTGGCCGTGAGGTGCGTACAGTTTCGGGTCGGACTTGGGGTGGGCCGGGTGGATCCGGCACAGGGAATGGGACGAGACAGCGACGCATGACGGCGGACAACATTACCGAAACCGGTCAAGACGGCATTGACCGCGGACGGCTGGAGACCTGTCTCAGCGTTTTCGAGGCGTTGGAGGCCCTGCCTCCCGACCACCCCGACGTGGTGCGAGTGCAACGGGCCACCGCGAAGCTCTACAAGGTGATCAAGCAGCGGCGACGCGAGGAACGGCGGGATGCCATCGCGGCGGCCGACCGCGCGGTGACGGCGGCCACCGCCACCGGCGCCCCGGGCCGGATCGACGACGAGACCCAGGGCATCCCGCTCGCCTCCCCCACCGCCGGTGCCACCGCCGGCTTCCTGCACAATCCGCGCGGCTGCTACGTCTGCAAGCGGCGCTACCACGAGGTGGACGCCTTCTACCACCAGCTCTGCCCGCCCTGCGCCACGCTCAACCGGGAGCGCCGCGACGCGCGCACCGACCTGACCGGCCGGCGCGCGTTGCTCACCGGCGGCCGAGCCAAGATCGGCATGTACATCGCGCTGCGGCTGCTGCGCGACGGCGCGCACACCACGGTGACCACGCGGTTCCCGCACGACGCGGTCCGCCGATTCGCCGCGATGCCGGACAGCGGGGACTGGCTGCACCGCCTGCGGATCGTCGGGATCGACCTGCGCGACCCCGCCCAGGTGATCGCCCTCGCCGACTCGGTCAGCGCCCAGGGACCGCTCGACATCCTGATCAACAATGCGGCGCAGACCGTCCGCCGCACGCCCGGGGCGTACGCGCAGCTCGTCGCCGCGGAGGCGGCGGCCCTGCCGGACGGTGCCCTGCCGGAGCTGATCACGTTCGCCAAACCTGCCGGCCCGGGCGACCCCGCGGGGATGATCGCCTCGCCGCAGTCGGCCACGGTCACCCCGCAGGCGCTCACCGCGTTGGCGCTGACCAGCGGCTCCGCCTCGCCGGAACGGATCGCGGCAGCCACCGCCATCGACGCCGGCGGTCTGGTGCCGGACCTCGACCCGGTCAACAGCTGGGTGCAGCGGGTGCACGAGGTGGATCCGGTCGAGCTGCTCGAAGTGCAGCTCTGCAACGTGACCGCACCGTTCGTGCTGGTCAGCCGACTGCGGCCGGCGATGGCCGCAGCGACCGCCCGTCGAAAGTACGTGGTGAACGTGTCGGCGATGGAGGGCCAGTTCGCCCGCGGCTACAAGGGGCCGGGGCACCCGCACACCAACATGGCCAAAGCCGCGCTGAACATGCTCACCCGGACCAGCGCCCAAGAGATGCTGGCCGACGGCATCCTCATGACAAGCGTCGACACCGGCTGGATCACCGACGAGCGCCCCCACCCGACGAAGATGCGGCTGGCGGACGCCGGCTTCCACGCCCCGCTGGACCTGGTCGACGGCGCGGCCCGGGTCTACGACCCGATCGTCCGCGGCGAACAGGGCGAAGACCTCTACGGCTGCTTCCTGAAGGATTACGCGCCCTGCGCCTGGTGATCAGCGCGCCCACCCCGCCGTCGGCCGCCCGGCCTCAGGCCGACCTGGGTCACCACGTCGCCCCCGGCCACGGACGGATAGGCTCGTCGCGCGGTCATGATGCAGGCGTACGGCGTCTCGTGCTCGGATCGACGGACCTCATGTACGTCGATGTCGGGTGAAAGTGAATCAGACACGATCGCGGGCTGAAATGCTCTGATTCTGGTCAAGGTACAGCTGGCCAGGATGTGCGCCTTCCGGGTCAGGTCCGGCATATTGCCCTGAGGGGATCGACGCGCAAACCGGTTGCTACTGACACGAACCCGAAACAAACGTCCAGTCAACCGGCCGGCACCGGACCGGGGACCGTCGAGCGTGGCAGCGGCACGACCAGCGGCGTTCCGGTCGCCGGATCCGGCACCACCAGGGCACGCAGCCCGAAGACCTCCGCCAGCAGGTCCGGGGTCAACACCTCCGCCGGCGAGCCCGTCGCCACGATCCGGCCGTCCTTCATGGCGACCAGCACGTCGGCGTAGCGGGCGGCGAGGCTCAGGTCGTGCAGGACCATCACCACGGTCCGGCCCATCTCCCGGTGCAGGCGCCGGACCAGGTCGAGCACGTCGATTTGGTGCGCCAAATCGAGGAATGTCGTCGGCTCGTCGAGCAGCAGCAGGTCGGTGCCCTGCGCCAGGGCCATGCTGATCCACGCGCGTTGCCGCTGCCCGCCGGAGAGCGCGTCGACCGGGCGGTCGGCGTACTCCAGCATGTCGGTCCAGCGCAGCGCGTCGGCGGCCAGCGCCTCGTCGTCCCGGGACCACTGGCGAAACCAGCTCTGGTGCGGGTGGCGCCCGCGCATCACCAGGTCGGCGACCGTCAGCCCCTCGGGAGCGCTCGGCGACTGCGGCAGGACGCCGAGGATCCGGGCTACCTCCCGGGTCGGCATCCGGTCGATCCGGTTGCCGTCGAGCGACACCTGCCCCCCGCTCGGTCGCAGCAGCCGGCCGAGCGCCTTGAGCACTGTGGACTTGCCGCACCCGTTGGGGCCGATGATGGTGGTGACCAGGCCGTCGTGGACGTCGACGTCGAGGCCGTCGACGACGGTCAGGTCCCCGTACGCGAGGCGCAGGCCCTCGCCGCGCAGCCGGGCGTTCATGCGCTGATCCTCCTGGATCGCCGGAGCAGTAGCCAGAGCAGGTAGGGCGTGCCGATCATCGCGGTGAGCAGGCCGACAGGCAACTCCTTCGGCGCGATCACGACCTGGGCGGCCAGGTCCGCGCCGACCACGAGCAGCGCGCCGAGCAGCGCCGAAGGGAGCAGAGGTGGGCGACTTCCGCCGCACAGGCGCAGCGCGATCTGCGGCACGACGAACGCCACGAACTCGATCGGGCCGGCGGCGGCCACCGCCGCGGCGGCGAGCGCGGCGGCCACCGCGACGACGGCGAGCTGGGCGCTCCGCAGCCGCAGGCCGAGA
Source organism: Micromonospora sp. NPDC051300 (assembly GCF_044455315.1). Taxonomy (NCBI): domain Bacteria; kingdom Bacillati; phylum Actinomycetota; class Actinomycetes; order Micromonosporales; family Micromonosporaceae; genus Micromonospora; species Micromonospora sp. NPDC051300. The sequence goes on from NZ_JBITEP010000016.1 coordinate 43,572, forward strand.
CCCTGCGCGGTGTCCTCGCGGAACTGCAACAGGCGCAGCGCGACCGACGCGGCCAGCGCGAGCGGCAGCAGCACGGCCAGCGCGGCGGCGAGTGGCCGGACGTGCCCCCAGTCCCGGCCGGCCAGGGAGCCGCTGAGCCAGATGGTGGCGCGGGTCGCGTCGACCAGTTCGGCCCGGACCAGCACCCAGTTGGTGACGCCGCCGAGGATCTCGCCGACACCGAGCCCGACCAGCACCAGCCGATACCCGTCGATGCCCCGCCGCCAGGCCAGCAGGTAGATCAGGGTGGCGCTGACCGCCGCACCGCCCAGGGCGGCCAGCGGAACCCCGTACGAGCCGGTCACCCCGCCGAACACGATGGCGGCGACCGCTCCGGCCGCCGCACCGTTCGTCACGCCCAGGACGTCGGGGCTGGCCAGCGGATTGCGGGCGAACGTCTGGGTGAGCGCCCCGGCGACCGCGAGGGCGACGCCGACCAGCAGCGCGCAGAGCACCCGGGGCAGTCGCAGGTTGAGCACGATGTGCCGTTCGATGCGGGTTCCGCCCCCGGTGAGCACCTCCCACACCGTCGGCGGGGCGATGGGGAAGTCGCCGTGGCAGACCGCTACCACGGCCAGCGCGACGGCCGCGACGAGAGCGGCCACCGTGACAGCCACCGCCCGCAGCGGCACCGGAGCCGAGACCGGCCCGACCCGCACGACGCGGCGACCGGGCAACCGCAGCCGGGCGGTCTCCGTCGCCGCGGTTCGGGTCAGCACGCTCACAACCGCACCAGCCTGACCCGGCGGACCAGCCAGATGAAGAACGGCGCCCCGGCGACCGCCAGCACGATGCCGGTCTGCACCTCGGCGGGCCGGGCGACGAGCCGCCCGGCCACGTCGGCCAGCAGCACGGCCGCCACCCCGAGCAGCCCGGCGTACGGCACCAGCCAGCGGTGGTCGGGGCCGGTCAGGGCGCGCGCGACGTGCGGCACGACCAGGCCGACGAAACCGATCGGTCCGCACGCGGCGGTCGCCGCGCCGGTGAGCAGCATGATCGCGACAACGCCGACGGCCCGGGCCAACGCGACGTTCTGGCCGAGCGCCCGGGCGACGTCCTCGCCGAGGCCCAGCGCGTTGAGCGCCGGTGTGTTGGCGGCGGCGAGCAGCAGACCCGCCGCGATGAACGGGGTGACCTGCCCGGCCGTGCCGATCTCCCGACCGGCCAGCGAGCCGACGACCCAGAAGCGGAACACGTTCAGCGTCTCCGGCGAGTTGATCAAGATCGAGGAGGTGAAGGAGGCGAGCAGTGCGCCGATCGCCATCCCGGCGAGCGCGAGAGTCACCGGCGTGGGCCCGTGCCGGCCGCCGGAACCCACGGCGAAGACGACCACGCTGGCCGCCAGCGCCCCGGCGAAGGCGAACCAGATGTAGCCGCCGAACGACGTCACGCCGAACACCGCGATGGCGACGACCACGGCGAACGACGCGCCCGCCGACACCCCGAGCAGGCCCGGGTCGGCGATCGGGTTGCGGGTGTGCCCCTGGATCAGGGCCCCGGCCACGCCGAGGGCGAGACCCACCGCCACCCCCAACGCGGTACGCGGGGCGCGCAGCTCCCGGACCACGGCGGTGGCGTCGGAGGAGTCCGGGCTGACCAGCGCACGCCACACGTCGTGCGGCGCGACGTCCTGCGCGCCGAGCGCGAGGCTGAGCAGCACCGCGACGCCCGCGAGCACCACCAGCCCGATCAGGCCGGGAACCCGGCTCCGCCGGCCGGACCGCCGGACCAGTTCACTCGTCGACGTCATGGTGGTCGAGGTTGACGGTGCCGCGCTTCCAGTAGCCGTCCACCTCGACGTGCTCGCGGGGCAGGCCGAGCGCGCGCAGCCGCCGGCGGATCGGTTTGAGCGCGGTGGCCTCGCCGGCCACCCACACGTAGCCGGCGCCGTCCGGGGCGCGGAAGTCGGCCAGCGCGGCACCGAGCGACTGGCCGGCGTCGCGACGCAGCCAGGTGAGGACGGTGTCGGGGGAGATCGCCAGGTCCTGCTCCTCGGCGGCGTCGGCGACCTCGGCGAAGGCGTACACCGGCACGCCGGCCGGCAGTTGTTCCAGCCAGGCGCCCAGCGCCGGCAAGGCGGTCTCGTCACCGGCGACCAGATACCAGTCGAAGGTCAACGGATTGAGGTACGACCCGCGCGGGCCCAGCACCCCGATCCGCTGGCCGGGCCGGGCGGCACCGGCCCAGGACGCACCGGGACCGTGCCCGTGCAGCGCGAAGTCGATGTCGATCTCCCGCTGCTCCCGGCGCACGTAGCGGACCGTGTAGTCCCGGAAGATCGGCTGCGGCGTGCCGGGGCCGGGCGGCTCGAAGCCCTCGGGCCCGATCGTCGGCATCACCGGCAGCTCCGCGCCCGGCTCGGGGAAGAACACCTTGACGTGGTCCTCCGGCGCGGCGTACGCGAAGGTGTCCAGGTCGTCGCCGGTGAGGGTGATCCGTGCCATGCGCGGGGTGATCCGTTCGGCGCGCACCACGGTGAGCAGGCGCGGCACCAGATCGTGCCAGACGAGTTCGATCTCGCGTACCGGCGTGCTCATGGGAACTCCTTGAAGAAGGCGAGGACGGCGTCGTTGACCGCGTCGGGCTGTTCCAGGTAGCCGTAGTGGCCCGAGTCGGGGATCTCGGCGTACCGGGCGCGGGGTATGCAGTCCGCCAACTCCCGGCCGCGCGGCGCGGGCGTCACGAGGTCGTCGGCGAAGGACACCACCAGCGTCGGCGCGGTGATCGTCCGGTAGGCGTCGCGGCGGTCAGTGTCCCAGTCCAGGTCGAGCTGGGCCCGGGCGCCCGCGTCCCCCGCCGGTGACAGCTCGAAGATCTCCAGCCAGTCCTGGGCCCGCTGGGGGTCGGCGAGGGTGCGGGGCGACAGGTTCTGCATCGCCCGGACGACGGCGGCGTAGCCGGGCGGCAGGGTGACGGCGTTGTCGTACAACTGCTTCTCGGCGGCGGTGAGCGCCCGGGACAGCGCGTCGGGGCGGGCCCGCGAGGCCATCAACACCGCCTGCACGGCCAGGTCGGGGCGGCTGACCAGGAGTTCCTGCACCAGGTGCGCGCCCATCGAGGAGCCGACCAGCCGGCAGGGCCCGCCGGCGACCCGCTCCACGAACAGCGCCAGGTCACCGACCAACGCGCCGACCGTCAGCGGCCCGGTGTGCGGGCTGCCCGCGCCACGGTTGTCGACGGTGACAACCCGGTAACCGGCCGCGACCAGGGCCGGAACCTGGTGCAGCCACCAGGTGCGCCCCCGCGCTCCGGTGCCGGGCACCAGCACCACGGACGGACCCGACCCGGCCTGCTCGTAGTGCAGGTCGAGGTCGCCGACGGTCAGGACAGGCACGTGATCACGCTCCGACGAGGACCCCGCCGGCGAGCCGGACGACGCGCGGGAAACGCTCGATCGTGGCCTGCCGGTGGGCGATGACGACAAGGGTACGGTCGGTGTGCAGCTGGGCGACCGCGGTCTCGATGCGGTGCGCCGTCGCCGGGTCGAGGTCGGCGGTGGCCTCGTCCAGCACGACGACGTCCGGGGCGAGCAGCGCGGCCCTGATCAGGCCGACGAGTTGCCGCTCCCCCGCGGAGAGGTGGGCGCCGCGTGGCCCGAGGTGCGTGTGCAACCCGTCCGGCAGCGAGGCGACCCAGTCGTCGAGGCCGAGGTCGCGGATCGCCCGGCCGGGGTCGGCGCCGCCCGGCGCCAGCGCCAGGTTCTCGGCGAGGGTGCCGGTGATCAGGTGCACCTGCTGCGGCACCAGCACGAGCCGGCGGCCTCTCTCCCCCTCGTCGAGGGCGGCGAGGTCGGTCCCGCCGAGGCGGACCACCCCCGCGTCCGGCGGGTAGAGGCCGCACATCACCTTCGCCAGCGTGGTCTTGCCGGATCCGGTCTCGCCGACCAGGGCCACCCGGGAACCGGCGGGAAAGACGAGGTTCACCTCGTGCAGCATGCGATCGGTGCCGTAGGAGTAGCAGACGCCCTCGACGACCAGGTCCGCCGGGCCGTCTCCGCCGGACGGCTGAGCCGGCACCGGCCGCGGCGGCTCGGTGGCGTCGAGCAGGTCGAGCAGCCGGGCCAGGTTCACCTGCGAGCCGACCAGCTCACCGGCCACGTACGTCAGGTCGTCGGCCGAGCTGAACAACTCCCGGCTGGCCAGCACGAAGGTCACCACGACACCGACGGTCACCGCCTGCGCCGCGACCAGCGCGCCGCCGGCCACGAGCAGGCCCGCCGTGACCACGCCCTGCACGATCCAGGCCGTCTCCAACCAGGTCAACGCCTTCTGGGTCCGGCGGACCGCGGCGAGCCAGTCGTCCAGCCGCGCCACGAGACGGGCCTGCCACGGACCGGCCGCGTCCGCCGCCTGCACCTGCTCGCGCGCGTCCAGCGTCTCCCGCACGCTCGCCGTCACCGCCGCCTCCGCGGCGGCCTCCCCCGCGTACGCCGCACCCGCCGCCCGCCGGAACCGCCGGCCGACGAACCACATCATCGGCGCGAACAGCACCACCAGCAGCAGGGCGAGCTGCCACGAGGAGACGAACAGCACGACGCCGGTGAAGACGACGTACCCGGTGAGGGAGATCAGGTCCGGGATCTGCTGGCGGACGAAGGTAGCCAGCTCGGCCACCTCGACGGTGACCCGCTGCAACAGGTCACCTCCCCGATGCGCCTCCAGGAAGCGCAGCGGTGCCGCGGCGATCCGCTCGACGGCCCGGTCCCGCAGGTCCCGGACCACCCGCTCGCCGAGGCGCACCAGCAGCAGCTCGGCCTGGCGCAGCAGCACCATCCGCGCCGTCACCAGGACGAACAGCAGCGCGCACAGGCGCAGCAGACGGTCCGCGTCGGCTTCGCTGAGCGCGTCGACGGCTCGGCCGACGACCGCCGGCACCAGGCTGAGCGCGACGGTGGAGAGCAGGTTGACGCAGATCGCCAGGACCAGCAGCCGCCGGTGCGGGCGCAGGTAGGGCCAGACCTGCCGCAGGGCACGGCGCCGATCCGGTTCCTCGCTGAGCATCCGGACGTCAGCCATCGGCGGCCACCCCCACCCGATCGGGGACGGGCAGTTCGATCACCCGGTCGGCGCGGGCGGCCACCGCGGGCCGGGAGGTGGCCGCCACTATCGCGGCGTCCGGGAGCCAGCCACGCAGGCGGTCCAGCAGTGCCGCCTCGGTGGTCGCGTCCACGGCCGACGTGACGTCGTCGAGCAGGAGCACCGCCGGGCGGCGCACCAGGGCCCGGGCCAGGGCGAGGCGCTGCACCTGCCCGCCGGAGAGCGCATCGCCGCGTTCGCCGACCTCGGTCGCGTAGCCGTCGGGCAGCGCGTCCACGTCGAACGCCGCGGCGTGGCACGCCGCACGCAGTTCCGCGTCGGTCAGGTCCGGCCGGCCCAGGCGCAGGTTGTCGGCGATCGTCCCGGACAGCAGCACCGGCCGCTGCGGCACCCCGGTGATCCGCCGGCGAAGCTCGTGCAGCGACGCGGCGGGCAGCGGCACCCCGCCGTAGGTGAGCGTCCCGGCGGCGGGATCCTCGAGCCGGGACAGCAGGCGCAGCAGCGTGGTCTTGCCGCTGCCGACCGCGCCGGTGATCGCGACGAACTCGCCGGCCGCGACGTGCAGATCCGCCCAGGTGAGAGTGCGACCGGGCAGGTCGGCCCGCAACCCGGAGGCGACCAGGTCGCCGCGCGGCGGCAGCGGCACGGGGTGGACCGGATCGGTCACGGTGATCCCGGTGCGGAGCACCTCGGCGATCCGGCCGGCGGCGGTCCAGCCCTGCCCCACCTGGGCGAACCGGCCGGTGATCCGCTCCACCTGCAGGCTGAGCAGGCTCATCCACCCGGCGAAGGTGACCAGGCCACCGACGGTCAGGTCACCGTCGAGCACGGCCAGGCCGCCCAGCAGCACACCCACGGCCAACGCGAGGGCCGGCACGAACGGCGCGTGGGCGGACCAGTTCGCGGTGATCCGGGCCAGGCTCAGCGTCCGCGCGGTCACGACGGCGCTGCGCTCGTGGTGCCGGTCGACCAGGAACTGCCGGCCGCCCAGGCCGCGGGCCGCGGTGCCCGCGACGAGCAGATCCTCCACCGCGTCGGCCCGCTCGGAGTGTGTCCGCGAGACGTCCTGGTTGGACCGCTCGAACCGGGGTGGGTACCACAGGTTGACCAGCACCAGCAGCGGCAGCGTGGCCAGGCCGACGACGGCGAGCACCGGCTCCAGCAGGGCGATCGCGATGATCACCGCGACACACCCGACCAGCCCGCTGAGCAGCGACGGCGACCCGGCCAGGAGGACCCGCACAGCCTCGACGTCACGGGTCGCCCGGGTGACGAGATCGCCGGAGCCGTACCGCTGCACGCCGACCCGGTCGAGCCCCAGCACGTGGCCGGCGATCCGGGCGACGAGCCGGTTGCCGGTACGCGCCGCGCCGAGCATCCCGAACCAGCGCATGCCGGTCTCGCCCGCGGTGAGCCCCACCGACACGGCCAGCAGCCCACCGACCCAGAGCAGCAGGCCGGAGGTGTCGCCGGTGCGGATCCCGGCGTCGATCGCCCGGCCGAGGCAGATCGGCAGCGCCAGGAGCCCACCCTGGTAGAGCAGGCCGCTGAGCCACGACACACCCAGGTGCGGGGCGCTGTCGCGGAGCGCCCAGCTCAGCAGCGCACGCGGCGACAGGGCAGGGGTCGTCATGATTAGGCGAGCCTAACCTGATCGTCGGCGAGCCGGGACACCGCCTCCACCGTGCGCCCCGCGAACAGGTCCCGGGTCCGCAGCGCCACGCCACGCGCGCGTGCCGCCGCGACGAGCCGCATCGCCGAGATGCTGTCCGCCCCCAGGTCGAACAGGTCGTCGTCGGCACCGACGCCGGACACCCCCAGCACCTCGCCGGCGACCTCGCACAGCACCCGCTCGGTGCCGGTCCGCGGCGCCCGCCCGGCGCCCTCGATCACCGGAGCCGGGAGTGCCGCCCGGTCGATCTTGCCGTTGACGGTGACCGGTAGGCGGTCGAGCACCACGAAGGCGGCCGGCACCAGGTGCGCGGGCAGCCGGGTGGCGAGGAAGGCCCGCAGGTCCCCGGCGGTCACGTCGGCCGGGGCGACGACGTAGCCGACCAGCCGGCGCGTGCCGGAGTCGTCCCGCACGTCGAGCGCGGCCTGCCGGACGGCCGGATGGGCGGCCAGCGCCTCCTCGATCTCCCCCAGCTCGATCCGGAAGCCGCGGATCTTGACCTGGTTGTCGGTACGCCCCACGAAGTCGATCCGACCGTCGGACGTCCACCGCACGACGTCGCCCGTGCGGTACATCCGCGTGCCGGGGGCGCCGAACGGATCGGCCACGAACCGACCCGCGGACAGTCCAGGCCGGCCGTGGTAGCCGCGGGCCACCTGCGCGCCGGCGATGTACAACTCGCCGTCGACCCCCGGGGGCACCGGGCGCAGCCACCGGTCGAGCACGTAGAGGCTGCTGTTGGTGACGCCGCGGCCGATCAGCGGGCGGGCCGAGGCGCGGACGTCGGCCACCACCGCGTCGACTGTGCACTCGGTGGGACCGTAGAAGTTGAAGGCGGCCGTGCCCGGCAGGTGCTGCATCTTCTCCCAGAGCGGCTGCGGGATCGCCTCGCCGCCGACACCGAGCACCCGCAGCCCGGTCCGGCCGCCCTCGGCCAGCCCGGCGGCGAGCAACTGCTCCAGGTGCGACGGCGCCACCTCGATGAAGTCGATCCCCCGGTCCCGGACGAACGACACCAGCGCCGCCGGATCCCGGCGGATCTCCTCGGTCACCAGGTCGAGGTGGTGGCCGCCGAGCAGGCCCAGCATCGGCTGCCAGGAGGCGTCGAAGGCGAACGACCAGTTGTGGCCGATCCGCAGCCGACCAGGGCCGGCCGGAGCGAGCACGTCGCGGTCGTGGTTGGCGAACAGGTTGACCACGGTGCGGTGCGGCACCACCACCCCCTTGGGCCGGCCCGTGCTGCCCGAGGTGTAGATGACGTAGGCGGCGTTGTCCGGGGTGAGCGTCGTCTCGACCGGCGCGCCGTCGTGGCCCGCCGCCGGGTCGTCGTCCAGCAGGAGCCGCTGCCGGCCGGCCGGCAGCAGGCCGGCGTGGGCGGTGTCGGTGAGCACCAGCACCGGATCGGCGTCGTCGAGCATCAACGCGATCCGGTCCGCCGGATAGTCCGGATCGATCGGCACGTACGCCGCGCCGGAGGCGAGCACGCCCCAGATCGCCACCACGATGTCGACGCTACGCGGCAGCAGCAGCGCGACCCGGCGTTCCGGTGCCGCTCCCCGCTCGACCAGGAGCCGGGCCAGCCGGTTGGCGCGAGCCGCGAAGGACGCGTAGTCCAGCGTCTCGTCGCGAACGGTCAGCGCCGGGGCGTCCGGGGTCCGCGCCGCCCAGCCGTTCAGCACCGCGGGCAGCGTGATCTGGTCGACCGGGGTGCGATCGGCGTTCCAGGCCACCAGCATCCGCTCCCGCTCGGCGGGGGCCACCACGTCGGTGCGGCCGACCGGCCGGTCCGGATCGACGATCAGCGTCGTGAGGATCCCGGTCAGCCGGTCGAGCAGGGTACCCGCCGCCTCGGCGGTGAACAGGTCCCGGCGGTACTCCAGGTTGATCGCCAGCCCGCCCTCGTCCCCGGCCACCAACGTCAGCGGGTAGTGGGTGGCGTCGTGCTGGCGTACCCCGTCGATCTTCAGGCCGGCCGACGCCTCGCCGGCGGCGAGCGCGGCGGCGTCCACCGGATAGCTCTCGAAGACGGTGAGGGTGTCGAACAGCTCGCCCCGCCCGTGCGCCCGCTGGATCTCGGCCAGGCCGAGGTGGTGATGGTCCAGCAACCGGGACTGCTCGGCCTGGAGCCGGCGCAGCAGCGCGGACCACGGCTCGCCGGCACGCAGCCGCACGCGCACCGGCACGGTGGTGATGAACAGCCCGATCATGTCCTCGACGCCGTCCAGGCCGGACTCGCGGCCGGAGACGGTGGCGCCGAACACGACGTCGTCGCGGCCGGTCAGCCCACCCAGCAGCATGCCCCAGGCGGCCTGCACGACGGTGTTCAACGTGACCTCGTACGTGCGGCACAGCGCGGCGAGGCGGCGACGCAGGTCGTCGGGAAGGTCCGCGTCGAGGTATCCCGGCTCGGCGGGCCGGCCCGCGTCCGGCGGCACCACCCGGCTCGCGTCGGTGATCCCGGCCAGCGCGTCCCGCCAGGCCCGCTCGGCCGCCGCGGTGTCCCGGGTGGCCAGCCACTCCAGATGCGCCCGGTACGGCCGCGGCGGCGCGACGTCCCCGCCCGCGTAGCGGGCCAGCAGGTCGCGTACGACAAGCGGACCGGACCAGCCGTCCAGCAGGATGTGATGCTCGGTGCTGATCAGGCGGTGCCGGTCCGGACCGAGGCGGGCCAGCGTCCAGCGCAGCAACGGCGGCCGGGACAGGTCGAAGTGCCCGCGCTCGGCGGCCCGCACCTCGGCGGTCGCCGCCTCCGGGTCGGCGGCGTCCGACAGGTCGACCTCCCGCCAGGGCAGCTCCACAGTCGCCGGGACGACCTGCACCGCCACGCCGGACCGGGTGGTGACGAAGCCGGCCCGCAGGTTGGGATGCCTGTCGAACAGGTCGGCCGCCGCCGCCCGCAGCCGGCCGACGTCAAGCGGGCCGGTCAGGTCGAGCACCTGCTGCACGGTATAGACGTCACCGGCCGCCTCGTCGTACGAGGAGAGGAAGTACAGGCCCCGTTGCAACGGCGCCAGCGACCAGGCGTCGACCAGGTCGGGAAAGCGCCGCTCCAGGTCCTCCACATCGTCCTGGGTAACGTCGAGCAGCGGCAGGTCGGCGGTGCTCCGCCCGCCGGGCGCACGCTCCAGCGACTCCAGCACGGCGAACCATCGCGCGGCCGTCTCCCGCACCTCGGCCTCGGTGAGCACGCCGGCCGGGTAGGCCAGGTGCGCGGTGAGCCGGTCACCGGTCACTGAGACGTTGACCTCCAGCGCGTGGGTCATCGGGGTCGACGGGTCGGCGTCGCCACCGAGCCCGTCGACCGGCGTCCAGTCGCCGTGGTCGGCGTCGCCGTCGAAGCGGCCCAGGTAGTTGAACAGCACCTGCGCCGAGACGGCCGGCAGGCCCAGCACCCCGTATCCGAGCCCGTCGCTCGGCACGGCCCGCAGCTGGTCCTTGACCCGCTTGAGCGCGGTCGCGGCCCCGTCACCGGGCTCGAGCCGGACCGGGTACTCGGTGGTGAACCAGCCGACCGTGCGGGACAGGTCGGCGCCCGGCACCACCTCGGCGTGCCGGCCGTGGCCCTCCAACTGCACCCGGATCCGGCCACCCGTGCGCGGTGCCAGCACCACGGCGAGCCCCGCGAGCAGCACCTCGTGCACCCCGGCCCGGAACGCCTCGGCGACGGTGGTGAGCAGTGCCCGGGTACGCTCCGGCGGCAGCGACACGGTTACCGCCCGACTGCCGCCCACGGTGTCCCGGGCGGGATCGACGGCCCGCGCGCCCAGGGGCGGCTCCGCGCCGGCCAGCACCGCCGACCAGTGGCCCGTCTCGGCGGTCCGGTCCACGGTGGCCAGACCGGTCGCCCAGGCCCGGAACGAGGTCGGCACCGCCGGCAGCGCCACGTCGCGACCTTCGGCCACGGCCGACCACGCCGCAGACAGATCGTCGCCGAGGACCCGCCACGACACCCCGTCGACGACCAGGTGGTGCGCGACCAGGAGCAACCGGCCCGGCGTGTCCCGACCACCGTCGAACCAGACCGCCTCCGCCATCGCGCCGGCCAACGGGTCGAGCCGAGCCACGGCCGCCGCGCGCGCGGCGGCGACGTCGGCGCCGCCGGGCAGCACCGTCAGCCGGGGCGCGCCGCCGGGCGGTGGCACGTCCAGGTGGGTGCCGGTCCAGCGCGCCCGCAGCAGGTCGTGCGTGTCGGCCAGCGCGCGCAGGATGGCAACCAGGGTTGGGCGGGTCAGCGCGGCCGGGGTGTGCCACACCATGGACTGGCTGAACCGGGCCGGCACCCCCTGCTCGGCGAGACGGGCGACGGCCGGGGTGAGCGGAACCGGACCGGTCGCCGGCACACCGGGACGCGGCGGCTCGGTCGCCGCCTCCGCGACGGCGGCGACGCCGGCGACAGTGCGCTCCTCGAACACCTGCCGCGGCGTGATCCGCAATCCGGCGGCGCGGGCCCGGGCGACCAGTTGCAGGCTGAGGATGCTGTCCCCGCCGAGCGCGAAGAAGCTGTCCTCGACACCGACCCTGGGCAGCCCCAGCACCTGGGCGAACAGCCCGGCGAGCGTCTCCTCCACCGGGTTGCGGGCGCGGGTCGCGCCGACGGCGACCTCCGGAGCGGGCAACGCCCGGCGGTCCACCTTGCCGGCCGGGGTCAGCGGCAGCGCGTCGAGCCGGACGTACGCGGCCGGCGTCATGTGCTCCGGCAGCGAGGCCGCGACGTGCGCGCGGACCGCGTCCAGCGACCCCGCCCCGGTCAGGTACGCGACGAGCCGCCGCGCCCCGTCCTCGCGGACCACCACGACCGCCTGCCGCACCCCGGGCGCGGCCTCGACCGCCGCCCGCACCTCGCCCAACTCGATCCGGAAGCCCCGGATCTTCACCTGGTCGTCCGCCCGGCCGACGAACTCGACGCGCCCGTCGGCGGTCCGGCGCACCACATCGCCGGTGCGGTACATCCGGGACCCGGCCGGACCGAACGGATCGGCCACGAACCGGGCAGCGGTGAGTCCGGCCCGACCCAGGTAGCCCCGGGCGACCGGCACGCCGGCCAGGTACAGCTCACCCGCGACACCGGCCGGCACCGGCCTCAGCGCCCGGTCGAGGACGTACCCGCGGGTGTTGCGGATCGGGCGGCCGACCAGCGGGGTGACGCTGTCGGCGACGTCCGCCACCAGGGTGTCCACGGTGCACTCGGTGGGGCCGTACAGATTGAGCACGGTGCTGCCGCAGCCCCGCAACGCGGTCCACAGCGCCGGCCCGGTCGCCTCGCCGCCGACCACCAGGTACCGCGGCGCGGTGGTGAGTTGGGGCAGCAGCGCCTCGGCGAAGGACGGTGTGACGTCCACGTAGTCGATGCCGCGCGCTGCGACGTAGCGGGCCAGCAGCGCCGGATCGTGCCGGGTCTCGTCGTCGACCAGGTGCAGCTCGTGCCCGGCGACCAGCCAGAGCAGCCCCTCGACAGCGGTGTCGACCCACAGCGCGGCGGTCAGCGCGACCCGGAGCCGCCGCTCGGCCGGGAAGAGCGACCGCTGGCTCGCGTAGAGGTTGGCCAGGCTGTCGTGGGCGACCACGACGCCCTTGGGCCGGCCGGTGGAACCGGAGGTGTAGAGCACGTAGGCCGCCGAGCGCGGATCGACGGCGACCGACGGCGCCGGCATGGCCGGTGCCCCGGCGTCCCGCAGCACGAGCACCGCGCCGGCGTCGGCCACCATGAAGTCGACCCGCTCGGCCGGCAGGTCGGCGTCGATCGGCAGGTAGACCGCGCCGGCGGCGAGCACCGCCAGCCACGCGACCAGCGCGTCCACCGACCGTGGCAGCGCCACCGCGACCACCCGCTCCGGTCCGGCCCCCTCGGCGAGCAACCGCGTCGCGAGCGCGTCCACCCGGGCCGCGAGCCCGGCGAAGCTGAGCGCCTGGTCGCCGGCGACCAGCGCCACCGCTTCGGGGGTGGCCGCCGCCTGCCGCCGGAAGACGTCCACCACAGACTCGGGCGGCCCGGCGGCGATCTCCCCCACCAGCGTCTCGGCCGGGCCGATCGGCACCGAGGCGAGCGTCGCCGCCGGGTCGGCGAGCATGATCGCGAGCAGGTCGGTCAGGCGCCCCAGCACCTCGGCCGCCCACGTCGCGGGGAACTCGTCCGGCCGGTGGTCGAGGCTGAACGTCACCGACTCCGCGTCGGGCACGACGGTCAGCGTCGCCGGATAGTGCGTGGCGTCGCGGCCGGTGACCCCGGTGACCCGCAGGCCCGCCGCGTCCTGTGAGGCGGCCAGCCCGCCCGCGTCCACCGGATAGCTCTCGAACACCACCAGGGTGTCGAACAGTGGCCCGGCGGCGGCCTGCCGCTGGATCTCCGTCAGGCCCAGGTGCTGGTGGTCGAGGAGGCCGGCCTGCTCGGCCTGCACCCGACGCAGCACGTCGAGCAGCGTGTCCGAGGGGGCGAGCCGGACCCGTACCGGCAGGGTGTTGATGAACAGGCCGACCATCTCCTCGGCGCCCGGCAGCGCCGCCGGCCGGCCGGACACGGTGGCACCGAAGAGCACGTCGTCCCGACCGGTGAGCCGGCCCAGGAGGATCCCCCACAGGGTCTGCACGACCGTGTTCAGGGTGACGCCGTGGTTGCGGACGAACGCGAGGAGCGCGCCCGCCGGAACCGTCGTCGAGGTCTCGACGGGAACGACGGCCCGCCGGTGCGGGTCCACCCGGCCGAGCACTGTCGGTTCCCCCACCCCCTCCAGGTACGCCGCCCACGCCGAACGGGAGGCGCCGGTGTCCTGCCCGGCCAGCCACGCGAGGTAGTCCCGGTATTGCGGGGCCGGCGGCAACGGCTCGCCGGCGTAGATCCGGAGCAGGTCACGCACCAGGAGCGGGCCGGACCAGCCGTCGAACAGGATGTGGTGGGCCGTCAGCAGCAGCCGGTGGCGGTCCTCGGCGAGCCGGACCAGCACCCAGCGCAGCAGCGGCGGCCGGCCGAGATCGAACCGGCGAGCCCGCTCCTGGTCGAGCAGCCGGGTCAGCGCCGCCTCGACCGCCTCCGCGCCGGTCCCCCGCAGATCCACCACCGACCAGGGCGTCTCCACCCGGGCCGGGACGAGTTGCACCGGCTCACCGCTTCGGCGCGGACGGAACGCGGCCCGCAGGTTGGGGTACCGCTCCAGCAGCGTGGCGGCGGCGGCCCGCAGCCGGTCGGCGTCGACCGGCCCGGACAACTCCAGCACCTGCTGCACGGTGTAGACGTCGGCGTCCTGCCCGGCGTAGGAGGACAGGAAGTAGAAACCCTCCTGCAGCGGGGACAGCGGCAGGATGTCCTGCAGTCCAGGCGGCTTGCTCACAGGGTCTCCCACCCGTCCTCGAAGTCGTCGATCTCGTCCTGGCTCAACTGCACCAGCAGGTCGGACGGGGTGAGCCCGCCCGTCGTGTCACCCGCGGCCAACGCGGCCAGCGCGGTGAGGTAGTCGTCCGCCCAGCCCGCGACGGTGTGCTCGGTGTGCGCGTCCGACGGCCAGGACCAGCGCACCTCCAACGACGGACCGGCCACGCCGTCGAGCGTGGTGACGGTGACCTCGAGGCCGTGGGCACGGGGCAGCCCGTCGGGCACGGACCCCAGGTCCGTCGGGTCCGGCGACCACGGGCCCTCGTCAGTGGTGAACCGGCCGAGGTAGTTGAAGAGCACCTGCGGTCTGGCGTCACCCAGCCGGTCGCGCAGCAGACCGAACCCGATGCCGTTGTCGGGCACCGCGCGCAGTTGCTCCTTGACCTGCTTGAGATCGCCGCCGAGCCGGACCGGGAAGGTGGTGGTGAACCAGCCGACGGTGCGGGACAGGTCGGCGCCGGGAACCACCTGTTCCTCGCGGCCGTGCCCCTCAAGCTCGACGGCGAGCGCGCCGTCCGGCCCGCCCAGCACTCGGGCCAGCGCGGTGAGCAGCACGTCCTGCGCGGTGCCGTGCACCGCCGCGGGCACCGTGGTCAGCAGCGGGGCGGCGCGCTCCGGGGGCAGCACGCGAACGATCTCGCGCGGCTCGCCATGCCAGGTGCGCGGGGTGAGCCCGGCGACCGTCCGCCGCCAGAACGCCATCTCCGGGCCACGCGTGAACGCGGCGGCCCGCAGGCCGGTGCTCCACCGCCGGAACGAGGTGCCGGTGGGCGCCAGGTCGGGCCGCTTGCCGGCGACCACGGCCTCCCACGCGTCGCGCAGGTCCGGTCCGATGATCCGCCAGGACACCCCGTCCACGACGAGGTGGTGCGCCACCAGCAGCAGCCGGCCGGGAGCCGGCACGGCCTGCACCATCACCCCACCCGCCGGGTCGAGTCGGCGCACCGCCGCCGCGTACGCGGCGCGCAGATCCCCTCCGGCGGGGTGGATCAGCGCGGCGGCGTCGACCGCGCCCACCGGCGGCACGTGCAGACCGCTGCCGGTCCACCGGGCCCGCAGCATGTCGTGCCGGTCCAGCACGGCCTGCAACGCCACCGTCAGGTCCGCGGTGGTCACCTCGGCCGGCACCCGCAGCAGCATGGACTGGTGGAACCGGTCGATCGGCGCGCCCTGGTCGCGGAGCCAGCCGACGATCGGGGTGACCGGCACGTCGCCGAGCGCCGCGTCGGGCGCCTCGGTGACCGTCCCGTCCGCGTCCGCCAACGCCGCGAGCGCGGCCGGGGTCTTCGCCTCGAACACCTGCCGGGGGCTGATCCGCAGACCGGCGGCGCGGGCCCTGGCGACGAGTTGGATGGAGACGATGGAGTCGCCGCCGAGCGCGAAGAAGCTGTCCGCGCCACCCACCTCGCTCAGCCCGAGAACCTCGGCGAACAGCTCACGCATCCGCCGTTCGGCCGGGCTCGTGGCGGCACCGGAGTCGCCGGCCGTGAACGTCGGTGCGGGCAGCCGCCGCACGTCCACCTTCCCGGCGGCGTTCAGCGGCATCTCGTCGAGCGGCACGAACGCGGCGGGGACCATGTAGTCCGGCACCGCGTCGGCCGTGCCGCGGCGCAGGTCCGCCTCGGTGGCGGCACCGACCACGTAGGCCACCAGGCGGCCGTCCCGCGCGACGACCGCCGCCCGCCGCACCCCCGGCAGCGCCCGGACGGCGCTCTCCACCTCGCCCAACTCGATCCGGAAGCCGCGGATCTTCACCTGGTCGTCGGCCCGGCCGAGGAATTCGAGCTGCCCGTCCAACCAGCGCACGACGTCGCCGGTGCGGTACATCCGGGCGCCGGGCGGGCCGAAGGGGTCCGCGACGAAGCGCTGGGCGGTCAGCGCCGGCTGCGCGAGGTAGCCGCGGGCCAGGCCGGCGCCGCCGAGGTACAACTCGCCGGGCACGCCCGGCGGCACCGGACGCAGCCGATGATCCAGCACGTAGGCGACCCGGTCGTGGTCCGGCCGGCCGATCAGCACCGGTCCCGGCGCGCACCGCCAGAACGTCGCGTTGACAGTGGTCTCGGTCGGACCGTACGCGTTGATCATGGGGTTGGTCGCGGCCCACCGCTCGACCAGCTCGGGCGGGCACCGGTCGGCGCCGGTGACGACAGTGACGTGCGCCGGGACGCCGCCGGCCGGCACCGCGCCCAGCGCGGACGGCGGCAGCGCGAAGTGGGTGATCCCCTGGTCGCGGAC
The DNA here is from genome assembly GCF_044455315.1 of Micromonospora sp. NPDC051300. NCBI lineage: Bacteria > Bacillati > Actinomycetota > Actinomycetes > Micromonosporales > Micromonosporaceae > Micromonospora > Micromonospora sp. NPDC051300. The sequence continues at coordinate 59,917 of NZ_JBITEP010000016.1, forward strand.
GAAGGCCGCGAACGCCTCGCCGAGTCGCTGCTCCTCCGGTACGACGACCAGGGTGGCCCCGGCGGTCAGGGTGGCCACCAGCTCGGCCACTGTGACGTCGAAGCCCGGCGACGCGAACTGCGTCATCCGGCTGCCGACGCCCAGCCGCAGGGTGCGGTGGAACGTGCCGGCCAGGGCGGCCAGGCCGGCGTGCGGGACCACGACGCCCTTGGGCCGCCCGGTGCTGCCCGACGTGTAGATGACGTACGCCGGGTGCAGCGGGCCCGGCCCGTCGGCCAGCGGCGCGGCGTCCGGGTGTTCCGGCAGCGGCCCGTCCACCGAGAGCACCGGTCGGGCCTCGGCGACGATGGCGGCGAGCCGGTCCGCCGGGTGGCCCGGCTCTACCGGAAGGTACGCCGCGCCGGCCTTGCCGACGGCGAGTTCGGCCACCACCAGGTCCGCTCCGCGCGGCAGGCGCACCAGCACGATCCGCTCCGGGCCGGCCCCCCGCTCGCGCAACGCCCGGGCGACCCGGTTGGCGCGGGCGTCCAGCTCGGCGTACGTGTAGCGGGTGGCGCCGTCGATCAGCGCGACCGCGTCCGGGGTGCGCCGCACCTGCGCCTGGAACAGCTCGGGCAGGGTGCCCGGCGGGTGCTGCGCGGCGCGACCGCGCCCGGCCGCCAGCACCTCCCGCCGCTCCGCCGGCGTGAGCAGCTCGGCGGCGCCCACCGGCCGGTCCGGAGCGGCGGTCACCGCGTCGAGCACCCGGACCAGACGCGCGGCCAGCGCCTCGGCGCTGGAGCGGTCGTAGAGGTCGGCGGCGTACTCGACGACGCCGGTGAGGCCGTCCGCGCCGTGCCGCTCGGTGACCACGATGCCCAGGTCGAACTGGGCCACCCCGGTGTCGACCGGCTCCGGGTCGACCCGTAGGCCGGGCAGCCCCGGCACCTCTGCCGGCACGTGCTGGTAGGCGAGCATGACCTGGAAGAGCGGGTTGCGGGCGGCCGAGCGCTCCGGGTTGACCGCCTCCACCAGACGCTCGAACGGCAGGTCGGCGTGGCCGTAGGCGGCCAGGTCGCCGGCCCGTACCCGGCCCACCAGCTCTCGGAAGGTCGGGTCGCCGGACACGTCGGTCCGCAGCACCAGCGTGTTGACGAAGAACCCGACCAGGTCGTCGAGCGCCTCGGCGTCCCGGCCGGCGAGCGGGCTGCCCAGCGGGATGTCGTCGCCGGCGCCGAGCCGGCTCAGCAGCACCGCGGTGGCCGCCTGGACCACCATGAACGCGGTCGCGCCGGTCTCGCCGGCCAGCCGCCGCAGCCGCTGGTGGACCGTGGCCGGCACGTCGAAGGTCACGATCCCGCCGGTGTGCGACGGGACCGGCGGGCGGGGCCGGTCGGTGGGTAGCGCCAGCTCCTCCGGGGCGCCGGCCAGCGCGTCGCGCCAGTAGGCGGCCTGCCGGGCGGCGCGGCTGGCCGGGTCGGCCGGGTCGCCGAGCAGTTCACGCTGCCAGGCGGCGTAGTCGGCGTACTGGACCTCCAGGGGGGTCCAGGCCGGTACGCCGCCGGCCCGGCGAGCCGCGTAGGCGGTGCCGAGGTCGATCATCAGCCGCCCTTCGGACCACTCGTCGGTGACGATGTGGTGCAGCAGGAGCAGCAGCGTCGCCTGGGCCGGTCCGGTGCGATAGAGGGTGGCCCGCAGCAGCGGCCCGGTGGCCAGGTCGAACGGCTCTCGGGCGGCCTCGCGCAGCAACTTGCCGACCGCCTCCGGGGCACAGTCCACCACCGGGAGCGGCGGTGGGGCGGGCGCCAGCAGGCGGGCGTACGGCTGGCCGTCGGCGTCGGCGAACACGGTACGCAGGCTCTCGTGCCGGGCCACCACGTCGGCGAGCGCCGCGGCCAGCGCGGGCACGTCGAGCGGCCCGGTCAGCCGGGACGCGAACGCCACGTTGTAGGTGGCGCTCGACCCGTGCATCCGGTCGTGGAACCAGAGCCGACGCTGGGCGAACGACACCGGTAGCCGGTCGGTGTGCGCGCGGGCGGCCAGCGCCGGACGCTCGTCGCCCGCGTCGTCGGCGAGCCGCCGGGCCAGGTCGGCCACCGTCGGCGCCTCGAAGACGGTCCGGATCCGCACGCTTACGCCGAGGGCCCCGCGGATCCGCGCGGCCAGGCTGGTCGCCAGCAGCGAGTGCCCGCCCAGGAGGAAGAAGTCGTCGTGTACGCCGACCGCGGGCAGCCCGAGCAGGTCCGCGTAGAGGCCGCACAGCACCTCCTCCACCGGCGTACGCGGCGCGGCGGTGACCGGGAAGGCGGTGCGGTCGGGCTCGGGCAGCGCCCGCCGGTCCACCTTGCCCGCGGTGGTGACGGGCAGCGCGTCGAGCGCGACGAACGCGGCCGGCACCATGTAGTCGGGCAGCCTCGCCGCGGCGTGCTCACGCAGCCCTGCCGTCTGACCCACCACGTACCCGACCAGCCGCTTCGGCTCGTCCCGCGCGACCACCACGACCTGCTCGACGCCCGGGTGGGCCCGCAGGACGGTTTCGATCTCCCCCAGCTCGATCCGGAAGCCACGGATCTTCACCTGGTCGTCGGCGCGCCCCAGGTAGTCGAGGCTGCCGTCGGCGGTCCACCGCACCACGTCACCGGTGCGGTACATGACCGCACCGGACACACCGAACGGATCGGCCACGAACCGCCCGGCGGTCAGTCCGGGACGGTTCAGGTAACCGCGGCCGAGCTGGGCGCCGGCCAGGTACAGCTCGCCGGCCACGCCGGGCGGCACCGGGCGCAGCGCGTGGTCGAGCACGTACGCCCGAGTGTTGCCGATCGGGCGGCCCACCGACGGCGTTCCACTGTCGGCCAGCCGGGCCAGCAGCGTGTCCACCGTGCACTCGGTCGGCCCGTACAGGTTGATCGCCCGGACGGGTGACGCGCGCAGCGCCGCCCAGAGCGCGGCGCCGGCCGCCTCGCCGCCCAGTGCGAGCGAGGCCGGCACGTGCCGGGGATCGGTCAGCAGGCCCTCGGCCACGAGCCGGTCCGCCAGCGACGGGGTGACGTCCAGGAAGTCGATGCCGTGGCTGGCCACGTAGTCGTTGAGCAGTCGCGGGTCGCGGCGGGTCTCGTCGTCGACGACGTGCAGCTCGTGGCCGGCGAGCAGCCAGAGCACACCCTCCCAGGAGGTGTCGAAGGACAGCGCGGCGGTCAGGGCGGCCCGGACCCGCCGACCCCCGGACAGCTCCGGGAAGATCACCTGGGCGTGGTGGTGGTAGAAGTTCGCCACCGCGGCGTGCGGCACGACGACGCCCTTGGGCCGGCCGGTGGAGCCGGAGGTGTAGAGCACGTAGGCCGCCGAACGCGGATCGACGACGACCGCCGGCGCCGGCGCGTCCGGCGCCACGGTGTCCCGCAGCACCACCGCCGGGCGGGCGTCGGCCAGCATGAAGTCGATCCGCCCGGCCGGCAGGTCGACGTCGATGGGCAGATACGCCGCGCCGGCGGCCAGCACCGCGAGCCAGGCGACCACCGACTCCGCCGAGCGGGGCAGGAGCACTGCCACCGTACGTTCCGGTCCGGCGCCGGATGCGACGAGCCGGGCGGCGAGCGCGTCGACCCGGCCGGCCAGCTCCGCGAAGGTAAGCGTCGTGCGGTCGAAGACGAGGGCGGGCGCGTCCGGGGTGGCCGCGACCTGACGGCGGAACACGTCCACCACCGAACCGTCCGGCACCGGCCGGGCGGTGGTGTTCCACCGGGCCAGCGCCGCCTCCTCGGCGGCGGAGAGCACCCCGACCGTGGCCAGGCGCCGGTCGGGATCCGTCGCGACCGCCTCCAGCAGCCGGACCACCCGGTCGAGCAGTTCACCCGCGGCGCGCGCCGAGTAGAGGTCCGGCCGGTACTCCAGCCGCAACCGCAGCAGCCGCTCGGGGATGGCGACCAGGCTCAGCGGATAGTGCGTGGCGTCCAGCGGGATGCCGGGCGTGACGGCGAGGCCACTGCCGGCGGCCAGCTCGGTGGGGTCCAGCGGGTAGCTCTCGAAGACGGTCAGGGTGTCGAACAGCCGGGGCAGTCCGGCGAGGCGGTGCAGGTCGGTGAGGCCGACGTGCTGGTGCTCCAGCAGCGCGGCCTGCTCCGCCTGGAGCCGGGTGAGCAGCGACGCCCAGGTGTCCGCCGGGGCGGGTCGGACCCGGACCGGGATGGTGTTGATGAACAGGCCCACCATCGACTCCGCGCCGGGCAGGTCGGCCGGCCGGCCGGCGACGGTCGCGCCGGCGACTACGTCGTCGCGGCCGGTGAGCTGCCCGAGCAGCACCGCCCACACCGCCTGCACGACGGTGTTGACGGTGACGCCGAGGGCCCGCGTGACAGCGGTGAGCCGGGCGTTCGCGTCGACCGGCAGGAACGCCTCGGCGACCTGCGGCACCACCGCGCCGGTGGCGTCCGGCGCGACGAGCGTGGGCTCGTCCACCCCGGCGAGCGCCGCGCGCCAGGCCGCCTCGGCCGCCGCCGGTTCCCGCCGGGCCAGCCAGGCGAGATGGTCGCTGTACGGGCGCGGCGCGGGCGGGTTGCCGCCCGCGTAGAAGGTGAACAGGTCGCGGACGGCCAGCGGCCCGGACCAGCCGTCCATCAGCAGGTGGTGCTGGGTGAAGACGAGCACGTGTCGGTCCGCGCCGAGGCGGACCAGGGTGAGCCGCAGCAGCGGTGGGGCGGTCAGGTCGAAGCGCCGCGTACGGTCGGCGGCGAGCAGGTCGTCCAGCGACCCGCCGGCGGACAGGTCCACCTCCGTCCACGGCACGGTGACCGTGGCCGGGACCACCTGGATCGGCCCTCGGCCGAGGTCGTGCACGGCGATCCGCAGGTTCGGGTGCCGGTCGAGCAGCGCCGCCACGGCGGCCCGCAACCGACCGGCGTCCAGCGGGCCGGCCAGCTCGAACCGCTGCTGCACCAGGTAGACGTCGGCCCCGTCGGGGGCGTACGAGGACAGGAAGTGGATGCCGGCCTGCAACGGGGACAGCGGCCACGCGTCGGCGAGGTCCGGCACCCGGCGCTCCAGCTCCGCCACCTCGTCCTGGCGTAGGTCCAGCAGCGGCAGGTCGGACGAGGTACGCCCGCCCGGACCGGGGTCACGGACCAGCCGGGCCAGCGCGGCGACCCACCGCTCGACCAGGCCGGCGACCGACGGCGCCCGGTGCGGCAGGTACGACACCCGCAGGCGCAGCACCGGGCCGTCCGGGGTGTCGGCGGTGCCGGCGTTGACGGTGACCGGGTGGCGGACCGGGATGTCCGCGTCGACGGTGACCGCGGGCGCGGGCAGCTCCGGCGCCGGGGAGAACGGCTGCCCCGACGACCCGTCGAACCGGCCCAGGTAGTTGACCACGATCTCCGGCTCGCGCCGCCCGGCCAGCTCCCCGTCGAGGTGGCGCAGCAGGCCGTAGCCGATCCCGTGGTCCGGCGCGGCACGCAGTTGCTCCTTGACCCGCTTCAGGGCGGCCCCGCCGTCCAGCCGGGCGGCGTCGACCGCGACCGGGTACTCGGTGGTGAACCAGCCCACCGTCCGGCTCAGGTCGGCGCCCGGCACGACGTGTTCCTCCCGACCGTGCCCCTCCAGACCGACGAGCAGCGGCCGGCCGGCGGCCAGGGCGAGCCCGGTGAGCAGCACGTCGGGCACGCCCGCCCGGTAGGCCTCGGGCACCGTGGTGAGCAGCCCGCGGGTGACGTCCGGCCCGATCTCGACGGTCAGCTCCCGCAGGTTGCCGGCGACATCCAGCGGCGAGGACGGCTGCGGGTGCCCGTCGGTGACGGCCAGCCAGTGCACCAGTTCCCCGGCCCGCGCGGCGGCTGCCGCCGGCAGGCCACGGGCCCAGGTGCGGAACGACGTGGTCGCCGGGGCCAGGGACTCACCCGCGCAGGCCCGGGCCAGGTCGTCGAGCAGAATGCGCCAGGAGACGCCGTCCACCACGAGGTGATGAACGACCAGCAGCAGGCGGCCGGGCAGGCGGACGACCTGCGCCATCACGCCGTCGCGGGGGGCCAGCCGGTGCACCGCGTCAGCCAGCGCGGCGGCCGGGTCGAGGTCGGACTCGGTGATCAGCGCGGCGGCGGCGACCGCGCCCCGCGCGGGCACCTCCAGCCCGGTGCCGGTCCAGCTGGCGCGCAGCAGGTCGTGGGTGTCCAGCAGCGCCTGGACCGCGCCCTCCAGCCGGGTCAGATCGGCCGGGGCGTGCACGAGCATCGCCTGGCTGTAGCGTGCCAGGCCGACACCGAGGTCACGGGCCCAGGCCAGGATCGGGGTGAGCGGCACCGCGCCGACGGCACCCGCGTCCGCCACCGCGTCGACCGCGACCTCGGCGACCGCGGCGAGGGCCGCCGGGGTCTTGTGGTCGAAGACCTGGCGCGGCGTGATCCGCAAGCCGGCGGCGCGGGCCCTGGCGACGAGCTGGATGGAGACGATCGAGTCCCCGCCCAGCGCGAAGAAGCCGTCGTCGGGCCCCACCTCGGGGAGCCCGAGCAGGTCGGCGACGAGACCGCAGAGGATCGCCTCGACCGGGTTCACCGGCCGGCCGGCGGGCGTGGTGGCCGCCGCTGCCGGAGCGGGCAGGGACCGCCGGTCGACCTTGCCGCTGGGCGTCAGGGGCAGCCCGTCGTCGAGCACCACGACCACGGCCGGCACCAGGTGGTCCGGCAGCGCCGCGGCCAGCGTGGCCCGCACCCGGTCCGGTGTCACGTCGGTGCCGGTGACGTAGCCGACGAGCCGGCGTACCCCGGGGGTGTCCTCGCGGACCAGGGCCGCGCTCTGCGCAACGCCCGGCACCGCGGCGAGCGCGGCCTCCACCTCGCCCAGCTCGATCCGGAAACCTCGGATCTTCACCTGGTCGTCGGCCCGCCCGGCGAACTCCAGCCGCCCGCCCACCCAGCGCACCACGTCGCCGGTGCGGTACATCCGGGCGCCGGGGGAGCCGAACGGGTCGGCGACGAACCGGTCGGCGGTCAGGGCCGCCCGGCCCAGATAGCCGCGGGCCAGGCCGGAGCCGCCCAGATACAGCTCGCCCGGCACCCCGGGCGGGACCGGACGCAGCCGCCGGTCCAGCACGTACGCCGTGCGGCCGCGGTCCGGTCGCCCGATCGACACCGGGCCGGGGGTGGCACGCCAGGTCGTCGCGGTGACGGTGGTCTCGGTCGGGCCGTAGGCGTTGAACATCGCCCGCCCGGCCGACCAGCGCTCGACCAGCCGCGGCGAGGCCGCCTCACCGCCGATGACGACTGTGGTGTCGGCCGGCAGCGCGTCGGTGGGCAGCGCGGCGAGCAGGGCCGGGGGCAGGTCGACGTGGGTCAGCCCCCGCGAGGTGACGAAGTCGCCGAGGTCCCGCTGCTCGTCCGGGACGATCACCAGGGTGCCGCCGCACAGCAGCGACATGGCCAGCTCGCTGTAGACCACGTCGAAGCCGGGCGACACGAACTGGGAACCGCGGCTGCCGGGGCCGGCGCCGAACGTCTCGGCCACCGAGGCGGCCAGGTCGGCGAGGCCGGCGTGGGTCACCACGACGCCCTTGGGCCGGCCGGTGGAGCCGGACGTGTAGATGACGTACGCCGGGTGGTCCGGGCGCAGCGGCGCGCTACGCTCGGCGTGGGTCAGGTCGTGCGCCGGCCAGGTGTCGTCGGCGTCCTCGATCAGCAGGGTCGGCGCGGTGACCCGTCCGGCGAGCGTCGCATCCGTCAGCACCAGCAGCGGCGCGGCGTCGTCGATCACCAGCTCGATCCGGGCGTCCGGGTACGCCGGGTCGAGCGGCAGGTGACCGGCGCCGGCCTTGTGCACGGCGAGCAACGCGACGGTCGCCGCCACGCCACGCGGCAGCAGCACACCGACCAGCCGTTCCGGGCCGGCGCCGTGGCCGACCAGCCGCCGGGCGAGCCGGTTGGCCCGCGCGTTGACCTCGGCGTAGGTCAGCACCCGCCGGTCCGGCGCCTCGATCGCGGGGGCGTCCGGGGTGGCGGCGACCTGCCGCTCGAACAGCGCGGCGAGGGTGGCCGGCGGCAGCGCCGGGGGCCCGGCGACGAGCAGCGCGGCGCGGTCGTCCGCGGTGAGCAGGTCCAGGTCGGCGACCGGTACATCCGGATCGGCGGCGACGGTCTCCAGCAGGCGCACCAGCCGTTCACCCACCGCCCGCACGGTGTCCGGATCGAACAGCTCGGTCCGGTACTCGATGGTGGCGACGAGGTCGTCGCCCCGCTCGGCGAGGTCGACGGAGAGGTCGAACTTCGCCGTGCCGGTGTCGACGAACCGCACCGGCCAGTCACCGACGGCGGGCAGCGCGTGCTGGTAGGACACCAGCACGTCGAACAGCAGCCGGCGGTCCGGGGCCAGGGCGTCCAGCACCTGGTCGAACGGTACGTCGGCGTGCGCCAGCGCGGCCAGGTCGGTGCGCCGCACCCGGGCCAGCAGCTCGGCGAAGGTCGGATCGCCGGACAGGTCGGTGCGCAGCACCAGGGTGTTGACGAACAGACCTACCAGGTCGTCCAGGGCCTCGTCGGGCCGGCCGGCGACCGGGGTGCCGAGCGGGATGTCGTCGCCGGCGCCGTGCCGGTGCAGCAGCGCGGCGGTCGCGGCGTGGGTCAGCATGAACATCGTCGTGCCGGTCGCGCGGGCGAGCGTGCGTAGTCGCGCGGGCAGCCCGGCCGGCAGCGTGACGCTCACTGTGGCCCCGGCTGCGGACGGACTCGCCGGTCGCGGCCGGTCGACCGGCAACGGCAGCGGTCCCGGCAGGTCCCGCAGGGTCCGCCGCCACCAGTCGAGCTGGTCGGTGACAGAAAGCTCGGCCTGCCAGCGGGCGTAGTCGGCGTACCGCACGGCCGGGGCCGGCAGCTCCTGCCCGGCGTACGCCGCCATCAGGTCGGCCAGCAGCGGGGTCAGCGACCACTCGTCGGCGGCGATGTGGTGCACCACCAGCAGCAGGACGTGCTCGTCGCCGCCCGCCCGGTGCAGGTGTGCCCGGATCGGCAGCTCGGTGGCCAGGTCGAAGGGCCGGCGCACCGCGGCGGCCAGGTCGTCCACCCGGGACACCTCGACCGGCGGCGGGGGAAGCACGACCGGGTAGGGCCGGCCGTCCGGGTCGGTCGCGTACACCGTGCGCAGTGGCTCGTGGCGGGCGACGACCGCGGTCACCGCGCGCGACAGTGCGGCGGTGTCCAGCGGGCCGCGCAGGGTCAGCGCCAGCGGCAGGTGGTAGGTGGGGTCGTTGCCGTCGAGCCGGTGCAGGAACCACATCCGGCGCTGCGCGGCGGACAGCGGCGGACGGTCGACCGGCGGGAGCGCGACCAGCGGCGGCCGGTCGGCGGCACGGCGCAGCCGGGTCGCCAGGGCGGCGACGGTCGGCGCGTCGAAGACGTCCCGGATGGTCAGCTCCGCGCCGAGCAGGGTTCGGCACCGGGCCACCACGCGGGCCGCGAGCAGCGAGTGACCGCCCAGGGCGAAGAAATCGTCGCGGGGGCCGACCGAGGCCAGCCCGAGCACGTCGGCGACGATGCCGCCGAGGATCTCCTCCTCGGCGGTGCGCGCCCCACCGGCGTCGGCGGCCTCGAAGACCGGGTCGGGCAGCGCGTCGCGGTCGAGCTTGCCGTTGGGCGTGGTGGGCAGCTCGTCGAGCGCCAGCACCGCCGCCGGGACCATGTAGTCGGGCAGCGTGCCACCGACCAGGGCCCGCAGCTCCTGCGGGTCGGCGTCGCCGACCACGTAGCCGACGAGACGCCCGTCCCGCAGCACGACCGCGGCCCGGGACACCGCCGGGTGGGCCAGCAGCGCGGCCTCGATCTCGCCCGGCTCGATCCGGAAACCACGCAACTTGACCTGGTGGTCCACCCGGCCGAGCACGTCGAGGGTGCCGTCGGGCCGCCAAGTGGCGAGGTCGCCGGTGCGGTACATGCGCGTACCGGGCGGCCCGTACGGGTCGGCGACGAAACGACCGGCGGTCAGTGCCGGACGGCCGAGGTAGCCCAGCGCCACCCCGGCGCCGGCGATGTACAGCTCGCCGGCCACGCCGCGGGGCACCGGGCGCAGCGCGGTGTCGAGCAGGTAGACCGAGGTGTTGAGGATCGGCCGGCCGATCGTCGGGGTGCCGTCGGTGGTGATCTCGGCGGCGGTGGACCAGACGGTGGTCTCGGTCGGGCCGTACAGGTTGGTCACCCCGGCGGTGTTCGCCCGCAGCCGGGCCGCCAGCTCGGCGGGCAGCGCCTCGCCGCCGACCAGGGCCCGGACGCCGGGCAGCGGCACACCCGCGATCTCGCGCCAGAGCGTCGGAGTGGCCTGCAACACAGTGGCTTCCGAGGTGGCGACGAGTTCCCCGAGCACCGTCGCGTCCTGCACGGTCTCCTTCGGCGCGAGCACCACCTGGGCGCCGTGCAGCAGCGGCAGGTAGAGCTCCAGCCCGGAGATGTCGAAGCTGACGGTGGTCACCGAGAGCAGCCGGTCACCGGCGGTGAGCGGTACGACGTCCCGCATGGCGAGCAGAAAGTTCACCAGGTTGCGCTGGGTCACCACCACGCCCTTGGGGCGTCCGGTCGACCCGGAGGTGAACAACACGTAGGCCGGCGCGTCGGGGTTTCCGGGCACGTCCGGCACCGGGGCGTCGGCGCGCTCGTCGGGGTGGACCAGCGGCAGCGTCGTGGGCAGCGCCGCCGCGCCGTCGGTGAGCACCAGCACCGGTGCCGCGTCCTCGATCATGACCGCCAACCGGTCCGGCGGGAAGTCCGGGTCGAGCGGCAGGTAGGCCGCGCCGGTGCGGGCCACCGCGAGCAGCGCGGCGAGCAACGTGACGGAGCGGGGCAGGCAGACCGCGACGACCGTGCCGGGTCGGGCGCCGCGCGCGGCCAGCAGCCGGGACAGCTCCGCGGTCGCGGCGTCCAGCTCGGCGTACGTCAGCGACGAGCGGCCGTCGGTCACCGCCGGCCGGTCCGGGGTACGGGCCACCTGCTCGCGGACCAGCGAGGACAGCGTCGCAGCGGGCAGCGCGGCGGCCGGACCGGTCCCGTCGGCGCGCAGCCGTGCCCACTCGTCCGCGCCGACCACGTCGAGCGCGCCCACCGCGCCGGCCGGATCGGCGGTGGCGAAGTGCCGCAGGAACTCGGCGAGCCGCCGGGCGTGCTCGCGGACCGCCGGCACCGGGTAGAGATCCGGGTTGGCGTCCACGGTCAGCGCGAGCCGGCCGTCACCCCGGTCGTCGATGGTGATCGAGAGGTCGTCGACCGGGCCGGCGGCCCGGTACAGCGGCCGGCCGGGGTTGCCGCCGAACGACAGCTCGGCGCCGAACGGCTTGATGTTCACCCACGGGCCGACCAGCCGCCGGTCGCCGCCGAGCAGCTTGAGGTCGCGGCGGATGTCCTCGCCGCGGTAGCGCTGGTGCCGGCGGATCGCCCTCAGCTCGGCGGCTACCGTGCGGAGCAGTTCACCGACGCTCTGCCGCGGGTCCACCGCGACGCGCAGCGGCAGCACGTTGACAGCGGTGCCCGGAACCCGGGCGGTGGCCGTGCCGAGCCGGCCCATCACCGGCAGGCCGAGCACCACGTCGTGGGCTCCGGTGAGCCGGTGCAGGTAGACCGCGACCGCGGCGAGCAGCGCCTCGACCCAGGTGGCCCGGACCTGCTGGCCGGTGCCGGTCAGCCCGGACGCTACGGATTCGGCGAGCGGGTGCTCGACGCGGTGGAACCGGTGGGCGGTGGTGGGCGTGCCGGGCGCGAGCCCGGTCACCACCGGGCGGTCGGCGAACCGTTCGGTCCAGAACGCCCGGTCGGTCGCGAACGCCGCCGAGGCCCGGTACGTGGCGTCGGCCTCGATCATGTCGCGCAGTGGCCGAAGCGGGTTCGCGGCCGGTTCCCGGCCGGCCACCAGCGCCGTGTAGAGCTCGGCGAGGCGACCGGTGAGCAGCGCGAACGTGTACGCGTCGAGCGCCAGGTGGTGGCAGGTCTGGAACCAGATCTGCCGGTCGTCGCTCAGCCTCAGCAGGGCGTGCCGGAAGATCGGGCCGGTCCGCAGGTCGGTCAGGGTGGCGAGGTCGGCGTTGATCCACGCGTCGGCGGCGGCGTCCGGATCCGCCTCGTTCCGCAGGTCGACGACGGTGAGTTCACCCCGGATCGCGTCGTCGATCACCTGTCGGGGTTCACCGCCGTCCGGTCCCGGGGCCGGCTCGACGCGGATCCGCAGGACGTCGGCCTCGGTCACCAGCCGCCGGCTGGCCTCGGCGAGCGCGTCGAGGTCGAGCACCCCGTCGATGACGACCCCGGCGCCGGTGTTGAAGATCGGATTCGTGCCATCGATCTGCTGGGCGAACCAGACGCCGGCCTGTGCGGCGGTGAGGGGCAGCGAAGTGGTCACGGTGTCGATCTCCCGTTGTCTGGGCATGGGTGAAGGACCCGCCGTCGGCATCGACGGCGGGTCGCGCACCGGTGGTTCAGGCGGTCTGCGCGTCCATCGCGCGGATGAGACTGGCCGGCCGCATGTCGGTCCAGTTCTTCTCCACGTACTCGAGGCAGTTCGCGCGGCTGTCCTCGGGGTGCACCACGGTCCAGCCCGGCGGCACGTCGGCGAAGGCCGGCCACAGTGAGTGCTGGTTCTCGTCGTTGGCGAGGACGAGGTACGTGGCGTCGTCGTCCTCGAACGGGTTGGTCGTCATCGGGTCGCGTCCTCCTTCTGTGCGGTCATCAACGACCACCAGCCGTTGACGGTGGGGTGGTCGGCCAGCTCCACGAAGCCGAGCCGCACCCCGCCGGACCGCCACCGCTCCACAAGTGTCATCAGCCGGATCGAGTCGAGTCCGACGTCGATCAGGTCGTCGTCGGGACCGAAGCTGTCGACCGGCTCGTCGAGCAGCTCGGCGATCTGCGCCTGAAGTTCGGCGGCGGACGAGGGCGCTCCGGCGGTCACGAGCGGGGCCCGGTCGCGAGAAGGGCACGCGTCGCGGCTGCCGGCGCCGGGTGACGCTCGGCGAGCCCGGCGGCGACCGAGGCGACGATCTCCCCCGACCGGACGGCCACGGCCGACAGCAGCGTGGAGGTTATCCCGTGCGCGTGCTCGGTTCCGCCCTGCAGGTAGACACCGGCGCGCAGCGCGGCGTCGGTGACCACCCGGTAGTCGCGGCCGACCCGCAGCAGACCTTCGTCGTCGCGGTGGCAGCGCGGCTCGGTCGCGCCGAGCAGGCGGGCCGCGTCGACCGGCCGGTAGCCGGTGGCGAACACCACCGCGTCGGCGGCGAGTGGGGTCAGCTCACCGGACGGCAGGTGTTCGACCACCAGGTCGACGCCGTCGGGGCGTGGGCGCAGGTCGGTGACGCGGGAGGCGTTCATCATCCGGAGCCGGTCCCGGCCGAGCACCCGCTCCTGGTAGGCGCGGCGGTAGAGATCGCTGATCAGGTCACCGTCGACCACCGAGTAGTTGGTGTTGCGGTGGTAGTCGAACAGCATCCGCTTCACGTCCACCGGTGCGTCGTAGTAGACGTCGACGGCGGCCGGGTCGAAGATCCGGTTGGCGAAGTTGCTGTCGTCGGCCGGGCTGTAGCCGTAGCGGAAGAATACCGAGCAGACCTCGGCGCTCGGGTACCGCTCGTGCAGGAACGCGACCGACTCGGCGGCGCTCTGGCCGGCGCCGACCACCACGAACCGCCGCGGCTCGGCCACCTCGAAGGCGGCGGCGCGGTGCAGGATGTCGAGGTTGTGCCAGACCCGCTCGGCGGGGGTCACCTCGGGCGGCAGGCTGGACTCCAGGCCGACGGCGACGACCACGTTGCGGGCGCGGAAGACCCGGGTGTGGCCGGCGTGCCGGGCGATCACGTCGAGCGCCCAGGCCTCGCCGTCGGGACCGGTGACCGGTACGACGTCGGTAACGGTGTGGTCGTACGCCACCCGCTCGCGCATCCGCCCGGCGGCCCAGCTCAGATAGTCGTGGAACTCCACCCGCAGCGGGTACATCGACTTGTAGTTGATGAAGTCCGCCAGCCGGTCGTGGGCGTGCAGGTAGGACACGAAGCTGAAGTCGCTTGCGGGATTCCGCATGGTGACCAGGTCCTTGAGGAAGGACACCTGCATCGTGGCGTTGTCGAACAACATCCCGCGATGCCAGCCGAACTCCGCCTGCTTCTCGAGGAAGAGCGCCTCGACGCGGTCCTCGACCCGTTGACACCGGGCGTTGTGCTCGTCGACGGCGATGGCGGTGGCCAGGTTGGACGGTCCGAAGCCGATGCCGATGAGATCGTGGACCTGAACGTCCGAGGGAACCAAGACAGTGCCCTTTCCGTGGGCGACGCGGCACAGGTCGTGCGCGAGGTTAGGCTAACCTAACTAGCCGGGATCGTAAAGTCGGGGCGACGGCATGACATCAGGGCGGCCCGCTTGTGCCCGAGGTCCACCTCGGACATCTGCCGGAAACCGGCGCGGGCGAACATGCGGCGGGCGACCTCGTGCCGGACGTCCGGATCGGCGACGATCCGGAGGCAGGCGGGATCGGCGTCGAACAGGGCCTGCGCCAGCGTCCGCACCAGATTCCGGCCGACCCCGCGACCGGTCGCCTCGATCGGCCCGATGGCGATGTGGACGCCCAGGTCGTGCGGCCGGGCCGGGTAGTGCCGGCCGACCACGTCGCGCGGCGTGCGATAGACCTCCAGGTAGGCGAGGTCCAGCCCGTCACGGGCGGCGATCAGCGGCCGGGTGCACTCGCCGTCGAGTTGCCGCCGCAGCACCGCCGCCCAGCGCTCGGCCGGCCACGCCTGCTCCCAGAACAGGTCCACGTGCGGCCGGGCCATCCAGCCCGCGACGAGATCGGCGTCGCCGCGCCCCGGATCGGCGAGCCGGAACCGCCAGGTCCCGCCGCTGTCGGAGCCGGCCGGGCCGGGCAGCGGCGGCGGCCCGGCCGCCAGCACCCTCGGATCGAGGTCGTCGGTGACCTCGCGGAAGGACACCGGCGACCAGGCCGCCGCCCCCATCAGGAGGCCACCGCCGCGGCGACCTTGGGCAGCACGTTGTCGATGAAGTACGGGGTCGACAGCGGGCTGGGGTTGCGCAGCGAGGTGAACTGGACGAGGTCCAGCGGAACGTAATGGCCGCCCTTGACCGCCTTCAGGTTCTTGAACAGCGTGTTGGCCTCCAGCGCCGACTTGAACTGCGGCTCGGTGGCGTACACCATCACCACGTCGGCGTCGATCGTGGCGATCTTCTCCAGGCTGAGCGTGACCGCGAAGTCCTCGCTCTTCAGCTCCTTGACCGCGGGGGCGAGTTCCATGCCGAAGGCGTTGAACGACTTGACCCCGGTGTCCTCGGGCGAGCGCAGCACGCCGATCGTGCCGGCCTCGAACGCCTGGGAGAGGCTGAAGGTCTTGCCGACGAGGGCCGGGTAGGTGGTGCGGACGCCGGCGATCTTCGCCTCGACGTCCTTGATGACCTGCTCGCCCTGCTCGACCTTGCCGACCAGCTTGGCCACCTGGCGCAGCGTGGTCTGCCACGGGTCCTCGAACGGCCCGGTCTCGTACGCCGTGGTCGGCGCCAGCGGCGAGAGCGCCTTGTACTCGGAGTCGACGTAGTAGTCACCGCCGGCCAGCACCAGGTCCGGGTTGAGCTTCGCGACCTGCTCGGGATCCACGCCGTTGTCGCCCGGTTCGAGGACCGTCGGCTTTCCGGTGAGCTTCGGCTTGGCCCACGGCGTGATGCCGCCCTCGTGCACCGAGGCGCCGACGCCGACCGGTTGGATGCCGAGCAACAGCAGGGCGTCGAGGTCGGCGTCGGAGAGCGCCACGATGCGCTCGGGCGCCTTCTCCAGGGTGGTGGTGCCGAGCTTGTGGTTGATCGTCACGGGGTACGCCGCCGCGCCGGAGGACGCTTCGGTGGCCGGCTCGGGCGAGTCGTCGTTGCCGCAGGCCGCGACCGTGCCGCCGGCGAGCGCGAGCACGAGCACCGGGGCCAGGGCACGAATATTGATGGACACAGTCATTCACCTTCGCTTGTTAGGTTCGCCTAACCTAAAATATGATCTGCTCCGACCACAAGACCGGGCCCCTGCGGTGCCGCCGGCCCATGCGGTACAGTCCCGATCTTAGGGCAGCCTAACCTAAGCGAATGAAGGAGCGCCGCACGGATGACACCCGACGGCATCAGCGGGCGGACCGCGCTGGTCACCGGAGCGGCGCGGGGCATCGGCGCCGCGGTGGCGTCGGCGCTGGCCGCGCGCGGCGCGCTCGTCGCACTGACCGACGTGGACGGCGCAGCGGCCGGCCGGCACGCCGCGACACTGGACGGCGCCCGCGCCTACCCGCTCGACGTCGCCGACGGCACCGCCGTGGAGCGGGTGTTCACCGCCGCCGAGACGGACCTCGGCCCGGTGGAGATCTGCGTGTCGGTCGCGGGAATCCTGCGCCCCGCACGCCTCCTGGCGACGACCGACGCGGACTGGCGCGCCACGTTCGACGTCAACACCACCGGAGTCTTCCACGTGCTGCGGTGCGCCGGGCGGCGGATGGCGGCCCGCGGCCGGGGCAGCATCGTCACGGTCAGCTCGAACGCGGCCGGGATTCCCCGCGTCGGGATGGCGGCCTACGCCGCGGCGAAGGCCGCCACCACCATGCTGACCAAGTGCCTCGGCCTGGAACTCGCCGAGCACGGCGTGCGCTGCAACGTGGTCGCCCCGGGCTCCACCGACACCGCGATGCAGCGGGCACTGTGGACCGGTCCCGACGACGCCGCCGCGGTGATCGCGGGCTCCCTGGCCGACCACCGCACCGGTATCCCGCTGGGCCGGCTCGCCGACCCCGCCGACATCGCCGACGCCGTCCTCTTCCTCGCCTCCGACCAGGCCCGGCACATCACCATGCACGACCTGTACGTCGACGGCGGCGCGACCTTGCGCGCCTGACCACCGGGAGACCCCACCGATGACCACCACACAGTTCGGCGCCACGTCCACCGACGCTCTCGCCCTGCTCACCGAGTACCGCCCGGAGACCCCGTTCTTCTTCGCCTCGCCGCGCGGCACGATCGCCACCGAGGGCCAGTACTTCATCGTGCCCGACGACCGGGACCTGCCCGTGGCCGTGCGCGGCGTGCTCGACCTGGCCGTCGACGACGGGCACGAAGACCCGGTCGTGGTCGGCGCCGTGCCGTTCGACACGCACGCCGAGCCGAGGCTCAGCGTGCCGCGGCGCGTCCACCGCGCCGGACCGCTGCCGGCCAGCATCAGCGCGCCCGGTGTCCCGGTGAGCGCCGGCGCCCGGACCGTCGAGGTGCCAGCCGGCGCGGCGTACGTCGACGGGGTACGCCGCGCCGTGGCCAGGCTGCGCGCCCGGGAACTGGACAAGGTCGTGCTGGCCCGCGCCCTCGACATCACCAGCGACTCGGCCATCGACATCGGCCTGCTGCTGCGCCACCTGGCCGCCCGGGACCCCAGCGGCTACACCTTCGCCGTCGACCTCGCGCCCGGCACCCTCGTCGGCAACAGCCCGGAGCTGCTCGTCTCCCGGCGGGGCGGCATCGTGACCGCGAACCCGCTCGCCGGCTCGCTGCCCCGCAGCACCGACCCGATCGAGGACTTCGGGCAGGCCCAGGCGCTGCTCGCCTCTCGCAAGGACCGGCACGAGCACGCACTGGTCGCCGAGGCGGTGGGCGAGTCGCTCCGCCCGTACTGCACCGACATCGAGGTGCCGGCGGAACCGTCCCTGCTGCGCACCGCCGCGATGTGGCACCTCTCCAGCGTGGTGCGGGGCCGGGTCGCCGACCCGGCGATCAGCTCGCTGACGCTCGGCATGGCACTGCACCCGACGCCGGCGGTATGCGGCACCCCGACCGGCGACGCCCGCGCCGCCATCGCCGACTACGAGGACTTCGACCGCGGCTTCTACACCGGCATGGTCGGCTGGGAGAACGCCGCCGGTGACGGCGAGTGGGTGATCGCCCTGCGGTGCGCCGTGACCCGGGGACACACCGCTCGCCTGTACGCCGGCGCCGGCATCGTCGCGGACAGCGACCCCGACGCCGAGCTCGCCGAGACCACCGCCAAGTTCCGCACCATGCTCGCCGGGCTCGGCCTGTGACCGACCTCACCCCGTGGCCGCCGGCCTTCGCGGACCGCTACCGGGCCGCCGGCCACTGGCGGGGCCAGTCGTTCAGCGCCGCGTTGCGGGAGTGGGCCGTGCGCCACGACCACCGCCTCGCGGTGGTCGACGGCGAGACCCGGCGTACCTACCGGGAACTCGACGAACGGGCCGACCGGTTCGCGGCCGGGTTCGCCGCCCGGGGCATCCGCACTGGTGACCGGGTGGTGGTGCAACTGCCCAACACCGCCGACTTCTTCGACATCGTCTTCGGCCTGTTCCGGCTCGGCGCGGTGCCGGTGTTCGCGCTGCCCGCGCACCGGGAGAGCGAACTCGGCTACTTCTGCCGACACGCCGAGGCGGTCGCCCTCGTGCTGCCCGGCGTCCACGACGGCTTCGACCACCGCACGCTGATCCCCGCGGTCCGCGCCGCCGCGCCGGGTTTGCGTCTCGTCCTGGAGGCCGGCGCGGACCTCGGGGCCGACCCGGTCCACCTGCCCGACCCGCGCGCCGACACGCTCGCCTTCCTGCAGCTCTCCGGCGGGAGCACCGGCCTGCCCAAGCTCATCCCCCGGACCGCCGACGACTACCTCTACAGCGTGCGGGAGAGCGCGGACATCTGCGGCCTCTCCACCGCGTCGGTCTACCTGTGCGTGCTACCGGTGGCGCACAACTTCACGCTCAGCTCCCCCGGCGTCCTCGGCGTGCTGCACGCCGGCGGCGTGGTCGTGATGTGTCCCCGGCCCGCTCCGGAGACGGCGTTCCCGCTGATCGAGCGGGAACGGGTGACCCTCACCGCGCTGGTACCGCCGCTGGCCCTGGTCTGGCTGGCCGCTGCCGAGCACACCGGACACGACCTCACCAGCCTGGAGCTGCTCCAGGTCGGCGGCGCCAAACTTTCCGCCGACACGGCGCGACGGATCCCGCCGGTGCTCGGCTGCGCCGTGCAGCAGGTCTTCGGCATGGCCGAGGGGCTCGTGAACTACACCCGGCCGGGTGATCCGGCCGACCTCGTCGAGAACACCCAGGGCCGGCCCATCTCCGTCGACGACGAACTGCTCGTCGTCGACGACCACGACGCGCCGGTCGCCGCCGGGGAGACCGGTCACCTGCTCACCCGTGGCCCGTACACGATCCGCGGCTACTTCCGGGCCGACGAGCACAACGCCGTGGCCTTCACCCCGGACGGCTTCTACCGCACCGGCGACCTGGTCCGGCTCACGCCCGAGGGCTACCTGGTGGTCACCGGCCGCGCCAAGGACCAGATCAACCGGGGCGGCGAGAAGGTCGCCGCCGAGGAGATCGAGAATCACCTGCTCGCCCACCCGGCCGTGCACGACGCCGCCGTGGTCGCCGTGCCCGACCCCTACCTGGGTGAACGCACCTGCGCCTTCGTGACCCTGCGGCCCGACGACGCCCGGCCGACCGCCGCCCAGCTACGCTCCTTCGTCCGCTCTCGGGGGCTGGCCGCGTACAAGGTGCCGGACAAGGTGAGAATCGTCGACGAGTTCCCGGTCACCGGGGTGGGCAAGATCAGTCGTACCGACCTACGCGCCGCGCTGCGCGTCCAACTGACCCAGGAGGCGTGAGCCTTGTCGCTGCCCGAGATCCCCGGCTATCCGCTACCGACCGAGCGGGAGCTACCGGCCAACCGGGTTCACTGGCGGCCGGATCCGAGCCGCGCCGTCCTGCTCGTCCACGACATGCAGCGCTACTTCACCGCGCCCTTCCAGGGTGCCGAACCACTCGCCCGCGCGGCGGCGAACATCGCCGGCCTGCGCAAGTCCTGCGCCGACCTCGGCATTCCCGTCATTTTCACCCGGCAACCCGGCGGGCAGAGCCGGCACGACCGCGGGCTGCTGCTCGACATGTGGGGGTGGGGCCCGCCGGCCGACCCGGCGGCCGTCGCGTTCCACGACGAGTTGCGACCCGCCGAGGGCGACCAGGTGGTGGAGAAACGCCGCTACAGCGCCTTCGTCGACAGCCCGTTCGGCGACCTGCTCGGCGACCGCGACCAACTGCTGATCACCGGCATCTACGCGCACATCGGGGTCACGGCGACGGCGTGCGACGCCTTCATGCGGGGCATCCAGGCATTCGTGGTCGGCGACGCGGTGGCCGACTTCACGCGCGCCGACCACGTCGCCGCGCTGCGCTACGTGGCGCTGCGGTGCGGGATGGTGCTCAGCGTTGAGCAGGTCCGGGCCGCGCTCGGTTGAGCCGGTAGTCCCGCCGCCGGACGCCACCTGCGGAAACCGTGCTGCGAGCACTCGAATCCCGCCAAATCTCGCGATGTCACGTCACCACCCGGACGCGTATTGCAAAGGTAAGGCTTACAAAGGCAAGGCTTACTTATCCGGATTTCTCGAAAGAGTTACCCGCGCGCGTCGCGCCGATCCTCTTTTACCGCCCATTGCTATCGTCGCGTCATTGGTAATGTGTTGTTTGCCGCCGTGGGGCGCAGGGATTTGTCTCCCCTCGCCCAGGCGACAACAAATAGCGACCGATCGACACGGCGGGACTGCCCGCCGCGAGAGCATGGAGGCGTCGTGAAGACCCTGTTGCAGTCACCGCCCGTCCGCCAGTGCGCCGCGACCGCATGCAGTTTCAACGACAACGGCTGCCACGCCCCGGCGATCACGGTCGCGGCGGCGGGCTCGGCCGCCTCCTGCGCGACCTTCGTCGAGTCGTCGGTGCAGGGCGGCATCGCCGAGGTGACCGGGGCCGTGGGCGCCTGTGCGCGATCCGAGTGCGTCCACAACACCAACCTGGCCTGCACCGCCGAGTCCATCACCGTCGGCCCGAGCGCCACCGCCAGCGACTGCCTCACCTACCAGCCCGCCTGACCGGGCCGGCCGAACCGTCGACTACTTGGCAAGGTAAGCCTTACCTACTAGTGTCAGATCCCTGGGTCGAACTCACCCGCACCTCCATGGCCGAGGGGACTGACATGGCGCTCCACCCCGCCGGGCGGCCGACTGACCTGGCACACCCGCCGCACGACACCGACGCGTCGGCGGCGGACGGGACCGACGCCGCCGTCGTGGCGCGCTCTGCCCTGTCCGCCGCCACTTCGCTGTGCCTCGCGGTCGATGATGCCGCTGTCGACCTGACCGCGTCGCACGCCGTCCTTCCCGACGGCACGGTGGTCCTCGCCGTGGACGCGATGAGCAGGACCGGGGGCCTCCTGGTCGCCGCCCGCGGTCGAGCAGAAGCGGTGCAGGTCGACGTGACACACCTCATCCCCGTGGCGACACGGTCGCGGGTACGGGTCAGACTGCGGATCCTGGGCACGGCACGACCCTTCGACCCGGCGAGCCTGGACCTGTGCGACGGCGACACCGTCATGTCACTGCTCGCCCTGCCTCCGGTAGCGCTGTGGACCGTCGAACCGAACCGCGTCCACCTCATGCGCGACCACGACGAGCGGAATGTGGACGCCGGCGCCTACCGCGCCGCGCGGGCCGACCCCATCGCCGACGAGGAAGCCGCACACCTGCACCACCTCACCGGACGGCACCGTGACCTCGTCGATCGGCTCGCGATGCTGCTCGACCCGGCGTTGCGGGCCAGGTCGGCGCGCGTCCTACCGGTCGCCCTCGACGCCGACGGCGTCATCCTCCGCGCCGAAGCGTCGCAGTGGCACACCGACGTGCGGCTGGCGTTCCCCCGCCGCGTCGTCGACGGCGCCGGCCTCGCCGAAGGACTGCGCGCGCTGCTGGCGGAGGCGTCCCGAGCCGCCCGCTCCCCCGATCGAACGTCGCGGCCTGCGGCCTCCACCTGCGTGTGCGACCTGCTCTGCGGGTGATCGGGTAGCCGGCCGGCGTCGAGAGCCAGCCACCCGGCGGACGGCCGAAGTGTGAGCCTCGCCGGTACGCGCGGTGGTGGTGGCGGCCGGCGCGGGTGACCGCCGCGGTCCGCGCGGCACTGTGCCGGCTCGGTTCTCCAGGTGCGAAAGGACGTCTCCTCCGGTACGCGCCACGGCCGCCGACGCGGGACAATGGAGGACATCGACGCGGGAACTGCGCCCCGCGGCGGCGCGCGTCCGGGAGGTCGCCGCACTGCGCTCGGGGCCGTCGCGCCTGACGACGCGACACGCTGCCGATGAACCGGACGAGCCCGGCATTTAGGATAGGCTGCCCTAAATGCCGAGTCGAGGAGGCGGGATGCGGCTCTACCTGACCGCGCTCAATCCTACCGACGCCGTCCTGGAGGGTTTCCTCCCAGCGGCGG
This sequence comes from Micromonospora sp. NPDC051300, assembly GCF_044455315.1. Lineage (NCBI taxonomy): Bacteria > Bacillati > Actinomycetota > Actinomycetes > Micromonosporales > Micromonosporaceae > Micromonospora > Micromonospora sp. NPDC051300. Next base: position 82,172 of record NZ_JBITEP010000016.1, read on the forward strand.
ACGCGCTCGGCCTGCCGATCACGGTGCTGACCGACCGCCCCGGCGAGTGGCCGTCCGGCGTTCCGGTGCGGCACTGCGCGGTTCGCGACGCGGCGGCGGTCGTCGCGGCCACTGCGGCCGAGCCGCCTGCCGCGCTGCTGTCCAACAGCGACCATCTCCAGGAGGCGACCGCCGTCGCGGCCGGCAAGCTCGGTCTGCCGGGTAAGGATCCGGAGGCCGCCCGCCGCTGCAAGGACAAGGCGGCGATGCGCCGCGCGCTCGCCGCCGTCGAACTCGATCCGGTCCGCGTGGTCACCGTCGATCCGGATGCCGCACCCACTGTGCCGGACGACCTCTTCCCCGCCGTGGTCAAGCCGCGCGACGGCGTTGCCAGCGAGGACGTCTACCTGGTGGCCGACCGGCGCGAGCTGGCGGCCCGGGTCGCCGCGATCCGGCGGCGGCGGGCGGATGTGGCCCTGGTGGTCGAGGAGTACCTGGCCGGCGAGCTGCGCACCTACGACACCCTGGGCGACGGCGTGTCGCTGGCGGTGCTCGGCGGGTGGCGGACCGGCCTCGGTCCGCCGCCCACCTTCACCGAGACGAGCCTCGACTGGTCGCCTCCGCCGCCCGCCCACGACACACGGCTCCGCGCGCTGCTCGGCGCGCTCGTCGTCGGCTTCGGCGCCTGCCACGCCGAGTACGTGGTGAGCGGCGACCGGGTTCGGCTGATCGAGGTGAACGACCGGCTGATCGGCGATCGGATGGACCTGATCCTCGCCGACCTGCTCGGGGTTCCGCTGTTCGCCCACGTGATCCGGTTGCACCTCGGCGAGCCGCTGGCCGCGTTGGACGTGCCCGATCCGGTCGCGCTCGACCGGCACGCCCGGGTCGAGTACGTCTGCGCCGACCGGTCCGGCCGGCTCGCGGCCGCGCCCGGGTCGGTGGACACGGTCCGCGACGGTGTCCGGCTGTCCTGCCGGCCGCTGCGTGAGGTGGGCCGGCTCGCGGAGCACACCGGAACCAACCGCGACTACCTGGCCGTGTCGCACGGCATCGGACCCGACCCCAACACCGTGCGGGCCGCGCTGACCGCGTTCCGGAACGAGCTGCGTTGGACGATCACCTGATGACCGACGACAGCGAACGGCAGGTCTTCCGCCGGGTGCTCGACGCCCTCCTGCGCGAGGACCACCTCGGCCTGCTCCGGCGCGGCCGGTGCGTCGGTGGCGACCGGTGGGAGGTGCCGCACGGCGATGGGCTGTTGCGCATCCCGGTCCGTGCCGACGGGTTTCAGGCCGCCCTGCGCTGCGCGCGACCGGCCGTCCGGGTCCGCGACCCGGACGGCCCGGAACGCGTGGTGGACACACTCGACGGCCTGCTCGCGCTGCTCGCCCCCGCCGACGACCCGGAGGCGGAGGCCGGCTGGCGGACGTTCACCGCCGAATGCCACGCCGACCTGCGGGCCCGCCGGCTCGCCGCCCGAGCCCGGCCGGCGGTGTTCGCCGCGGTGGTCGCCGAACGGGCGACCGCGCCGGTCGGAATGCCTGCGGCGCTGCTCGACGACGTGCTCGCCGCGCACGTCGGCCATCCGGTCTACCCGACCGACCGGTGCCGGCACGGCCTCGACGACGATGACCTGCTCCGGTACGCCCCGGAGCACGCGCCCCGTTTCGCGCTGCGCTGGCAGGCCGCGCCCCGGGCGGAGCTGCGGCTCACCGGCGCGTTGCCCGCCTGGTGGCCGGCCGCGGACCGGGCCGACGACCTGCTGCTACCGGTGCATCCGCTCACCGCGGCCCGGCACGCGCCGCCGCTGACCGGACGGCCGGCGGTGATCGTGCGACCGACGCTGTCCATGCGCACGGTGGCGCTCGCCGGCGACCCGTACACCCACCTGAAGCTGCCGCTGCCCACCGCTACGTTGGGCGCCCGCAACCGGCGCGGCCTGCGGCCGGAATCGTTGGCCGACGGAGCGGCGATGGCCGGGCTGCTCGACCGGATCGCCGCCGCCGAACCGGCCTTCGCCGGCCGGATCCGGCACGCCGACGAGCGCACCTTCGGGCACGCCGGCGACGACGGTCCGGCGTTCCTGGTCCGCCGTTTCCCCCGGGACCTGACCGGGTCGCGGGTGGTGCCGGTCGCGGCCCTCGCCGCGCCCGACCCGGAGTCCGGCACGGTGCTGGAGCGGGTCAGCGGTGGCCGTCCACAGGCGGTGCTTGACGCCTATCTGGACCTGCTGCTCGACTGGCACGTCTGCCTGTGGCTCCGGTACGGCGTGGCGCTGGAGGCCCACCCGCAGAACATCCACCTGCTCCTCGCGCCGGACGGGACGATCGGCCTGCTCTACAAGGACGACGACGGCGCCCGCCTCGACCCGCGCCACCACGACGCGGTGGCGCTGCGGGACGCGCGGATGTGGGTGGCCGACCCCGGCGAACTGGCCGACGTGTTCGTGACCATCACCCTGCACCTCGCCGCCGCCGCGCCGCTGCTGGCGCTGGCCGCCCGGGGCGTGCCGGTGCCGACGCCGGCCGCCGCGCTGACCCCGCGACTCGTCGCCGCCCGGGACCGGTGGGGCGACGGGCCGGCCGCGCGGGCGTTCACCGACCGGGTGCTGCGCGCCGACCGACTGCCGGTCAAGGCGATGGTCACCGCCGGCACCCTGCTGCCGAAGCAACGCCTCGGCTGCGCCGACGTCAACAAGTACTACCGGCGCACCGGCCCGAACTACCTCCGGGAGAAGCGATGACGAGCACCGGTCTGCGCCCCCGGGCAGCGCGGCACACCCGGCCGGCGGACCTGGCCGCCGCGCACGCCGTGTTCGGCTGCCTGGTCCGTGAGGTCGCCGCTCCCGCCGGCGAGACCACCGTGGCCGGTGACCAGGTGCGGGTCCGGCTGCCGGCCACCGGGATGGCGTTGCGCTGCACGGTGACCCGGCTGTCCCCGGTCGGCGCGCACCGCTACCACGGGCCGGTGCACGCCCGGCCGGACGGCGGCCGGTGGGCAGAGGTGGACGCGGATCGACTGGCCGCTCTGGTGGCGGCGGAGCTGGCCGTGCGCACCGGCCGGGACAACTCCGAGTTCGTCGGGCAGGTGCGGGCGAGCCGGGAGGTGACCGCCCAGCTGCTGGCCGGGCGGCCGGACACCGAACCCGCGCCGACCGGGGACCCGGCGATCGACGCGTACGTCGCCTCCGAGCAGTCACTCGTCCTCGGCCATCCGCACCACCCCACACCGAAGTGGCGCAGCGGCGACCCGGACGGCTGGCGGGCGTACGCGCCGGAGCTGCGCACCGCGTTCCGGCTGCACTGGCTCGCCGTGCCGGACGACCTGGTGGCCGAGGCCGGGCCGGTCGAGGAGCTGCTGGCCGCACTGGACCCGCCACGCCCGCCGACCGGGCACCGGGTGCTGCCGGTGCACCCGTGGCAGCTGACGCTGGTGCCACCGGCACACGCCCGGGTGCGGAGGCTCGGTGCGGCCGGAAGACCGGTGCGCCCCACCGCGAGCGTCCGCACCCTCTACTCCCCGGACGCCGACCTGTTCGTCAAGACCAGCCTGCACGTGCGCATCACCAACTGCCTGCGTAAGAACGCCCGGTACGAGCTGACCGGCGCGGTCGCGTTGACCGGGCTGCTCGCCGACGTGCCGCTGCCCGACGGCGTGGCTCTGCTGGCCGAGCCCGCGTACCGGACCGTCGACCTGCCCGGCGCGGACGAGGCGTACGGGACGATCCTGCGCACCGGGCTGCGCGCCCACCTGCGGCCAGGTCAGACGCCGGTGCTGGCGGCGGCGCTGGCCGCCGCGCCGCTGGCGGTGCCCGACCCGGTCGACTGGTGGCGGCGTTACGTCAGGTTGCTGGTGCCGGCCGTGCTGGATTCCTGGCTGCGGCACGGGGTGGTGCACGAGCCGCACCTGCAGAACGTGGTAGTCGTGCGCGACCCCGACGGCCACCCGGCGCGGATGCTGCTGCGCGACCTGGAGGGGGTGAAGCTCGACACCAGCCGCTGGACCGATTGGCCCTGGGGCCTGCCCCGACAGGTGGGATACGGCCCGGAGGACGCCCGCCGACGTGTCGTCTACTGCCTGTTCGTCAACCACCTCGCCGGGATCTGCGGCGCGCTCGCCGACGCCCGGCCCGGCATCGAGCCGGCCCTGTGGCGGGAGGTGCGCGAGGTGGTCGCGACGGTCGCCGCTGAACTGGACGACCCGCCGGAACTGCGCGCGCTGCTGGCCGGCGAGCCGCTGGCCGCCAAGGCGAACCTGCTGGTGCGCTGGCGGCGCGACGCGGACCGGGCGGCGCCGTTCGTGCCGGTGCCGAACCCGTTCGGCGGTCGCGGGTGACCCGGCCGGTCTACGTTCACGACCTCGACGCGCTGACCGGGCATGCTCGCGCGATCCGCGCGGCGCTGCCGCCGCAGGTCGAGTTGCTGTACGCGGTCAAGGCGAACCCTGAGCCGGACGTGCTGCGCACGCTCGCCCCGGTGGTCGACGGCTTCGAGACCGCCAGCCGGGGTGAGCTGCGGCGCCTCGCCGAGGTGCTGCCCGGCCGCCCGGCGGCGGCGTACGCCGGGCCGGGCAAGACCGACGCGGACCTGGCCGCCGCGCTCGCGGCCGGGGTGGCGCGGATCCACGTGGAGTCCCCGGCCGAGCTGCGTCGACTGGGCACGCTGGCGGTCGCTGCCGGCACGCCGGCGCGGGTACTGCTACGGGTGAATATCCCGCTGGACGCGCCGGGCGCGAGCCTGGTGATGGGCGGACGACCTGGCCCGTTCGGGATGGACCCGGCCGACGCGGTGTCCTGCGCCCGCCACCCTCCGGCCGGGGTCGAGGTGCGCGGTGTGCACGTCCACCTGGCCAGCGGGGTGGACGCGCCGCTCGCCGCCACTGTGGCACAGGCCGTGGTCCGCTGGTCGGTCGCCGAGGTCGGCGCGCAGGAGGTGAACGTCGGCGGTGGCATGGCTGTCGATTACGGCGACCCGGCGGCCCGGTTCGACTGGGCCGGCTACGGCCAGGCACTGGACGGCCTGCTCGACGTGTACCCGGGAGTGCGGCTACGCGTCGAGCCCGGCCGGTCGGTCACCGTCTACTGCGGGGCGTACCTCACCGAGGTGATCGACGTGAAACGCTCCTACGGCGAATGGTTCGCCGTGGTCGCGGGCGGTACCCACCACCTGCGCACGCCCGCGGCCAAGGGTCACCCACAGCCGTTCACCGTGTGCCCGCGGCAGGGCGGCGACGGCCCGCGCACCGACGGCGGGCCGGTGACCGTCGTCGGGCAACTGTGCACCCCGAAGGACGTGCTGTCCCGTTCGACCGACGCCGGCCCGGTGGGCGTCGGCGACGTGCTGGTCTTCGCCATGGCCGGCGCGTACGCCTGGAACATCAGCCACCGCGACTTCCTGCTGCACGAGCCCCCGGAGTTCCGCACCGGCGACCCGTACCGGATCGCGGCGGGGTGGGCGGCCCGCCCGCCCGGTCGATGACCGTGCGGGCGCAAGCGTGTCCTTGTCGTCGTCCGGGGTCAGCGGGAGTAGAACTCGACCACCAACTGCTCGTCGCAGATGACCGGCACCTCGCGGCGTGCCGGTTCGCGGACGAGCGTGGCGCGTAGTTCGGCGAGCTCCACCGACAGGTACGGTCGGGGCTGTTCGTCGGCGTGCGCGCCGGCGGCGGCGAGCTGGAACGGCGGCAGGGTCCGGCTGCGCTCGCGGACCGCGACCACCTGCCCCGGCCGCAGCCGGTAGGACGGCCGGTCGACCTTGTGCCCGTCGACGGTGAAGTGACCGTGCCCGACGAGTTGGCGCGCCTGGTAGATGCTGCGGGCCAGCCCGGCCCGGAGCACCACCGCGTCGAGACGCCGTTCCAGGAGCGTGACCAGCGATTCGCCGGTCTTGCCGGCACCGCGGGCGGCCTCGTCGAACGTGCGGCGCAACTGGGCCTCGCTGACGTTGTACTGGTGGCGCAACCGCTGCTTCTCCAGCAGCCGCACCTGGTAGTCGGAGGTCTTGCGGCGATTGCGGCCGTGCACGCCCGGCGGGTAGGGGCGTCGCTCGAAGTAGCGCACGCACTTGCGGGTCAGCGGGATGCCGAGGGCGCGGGAGAGCCGGGCCTTGGGCCGGGGGTGGTTCACGTCGACGTCTCCGATCGGATGGTCTAACCTTTTCTTAGGTAAGGCTAACCTACAATGAGGAGGTCGGGACCATGCGGCCCAGCCCGGCAGAGATCGTGCGTACCCTCGTCGCGGGCCGGTTGCCCGCCCTCGTCCACCTGGCCCGCCAGGCCGGCCCGCACCAGGTCCGACACGCCACCGACCCGGACGGCCGGGTGCTGTTGCTGGTGCCGGTGTTCAGCGACCTCGCCGCGGCGCTCGCACCACCGACCGGGGACACCGACGTCGCCACCGTCCTCGACGTACTCGACCTCCCACCCGCCGCCGGCGCTCCCCCACTCGGCCGGGCCTGGATCTCCGGCTGGGCCGAGCGGCTCGATGGCGACGAGGCCCGCCACGCCGCCATCGACTTCGCCGCCACCCACCCGACCGGCGACCTGCTCGACGTCGGCACCCGCTACCACCTTCACCGCTTCGAGGTCGCCGAAGCCCGCTGGGAACGCGCCGACAAAGTACGCCGCATCCACCCCGAGGCGTACGCGGAGGCCGAGCCCGACCCACTGCACCCGGTCGAGGCGCAACTGCTGGCCGACCTCGCCGACCACCACGCCGAGCAGGTCGCCGGCTTCCTACGCCGACACCTGACGCTCCCCGGCGCCGACACGCCACGGGTGGTCCGCATCGACCGCTACGGACTACTGGTCGCCCACGGCCGACCCGGCGCGACCCGACGGACCCGACTCGCCTTCGAACGGCCCGTCGCCGACGTCGCCGAGCTGTCCCGGCTTCTGCACCCGATGCTCTGCCAGCGACTGGCCGCCTGAAACGCGGCAGCCCCACCCGGATGATTCACACGCCCCCACAAGGGCATGGCTGCCCGCGCAACGCATCGGGCCCGGCGCCGCGAGCAGGCCGAACAGCCTTACCGGCCACCCACGGCGGTGGCCGAGACCGACGAGCAGCCAGCACAGGTGCGGGACGATCAGGCCGACGAAGCGATCGGTCCCGCGACCCGCGGTGGCCGTCCCGCAGAGCACCACCGCGCCGAGGCCGCGTACCAGGGCGACGCGCTCACCGAGGCCGGCGGCGAGTTCGTCGACGAGCGCGAGAGAGTTGAGCGCTCGGGCGCACAGCAGACAGATGACCAGCCCCGCGCCGAGGAACGGCAGGACCTGGCCGATGCTGTTCCAGGTCGCACCGCCGACACCGCCGACCTGCCAGGACTGGAAGTTCTGGGCGATGTCGCCGCGCGGCAGCACGACCGCGACCACCAGCGACGCAAGGGCGGCGGAGGTGGCCGCCGCGGGCACAGTTGATCTTGGGCGGGGTGGCGCCACCGCGGCCGAGCGATCCGACCGCGTGGACGAACAGAGCGGACACCGCCGCTCCGGCGATGGCGACCCGGATGTACATGGTGCCGGCGTGCAGGCCGAGGTGACCATGGCGACCGCGATCGCCAGCATCGCGCCCATGCTCACCTCGGAGGATGCCCGGGTCGGCGAGCGCGTTTCGGGTGACGCCCTGCATCACCGCGCTGGACAGGGCCAGCGCCGCGCCGACATAGCCGCGAGCACCATCAACCGGGCATCCAACACCTGCGACCACTGCGCCGGCCCGCTGCTGCCTTCGACCACCGCGACCAGGTCCCCACCCTGATCGACCGGCTCGCCGACATCCGCGCCCGCCTCACCGGGGGGCAAGGGTGCCTTGCCCCCCGGCTGGCGATTCCCGGTGATCACCATCCGCCGCCGGCCGGTAGGGGCCGGGCTTCAGGCGTGGGCACCGGCCGGGTTGGCTGCCCTCGGTGCCGTGACCAGCGCTGGAGTGGGCCCTGGTTCGGAACTCCGGCGATGCCTACCAGACTAGGACCGCTTCGCGGTATCCACCCTCGACGGTGCCCCTGAACGCGGTTACCCGGACCGGGTAGCTCCTGCCCACCCCGCAGGTCTGGTTCGTCAGCGTCCGGCTGCCGGCGGCGTTGTCGGGGAACGAGGTGCCGTTGACCAGGATGCGAACGCCGTCGGCGCCCTGTGAGGTCCAGGTCACCGTCATGTCACCGAGGCCGGTGACGCAGCCGCCCCGCCTCACGGTGACTGATGTGGTGCGGGGTGAGTTCGGCCAGGTGCCCTTGAAGTCCCGGCGGGTGCCGGGGGCGGACCCGTTCTGCGGAACGGCCCGGATCAGGAACGGCGCGTTGGGTTCGCAGCTGAGCTGGAAGGTGTTGGCGGTGGTCGCGGCGTCGTAGCCACCGAGGAGGTTACTGGTCCTCGGGCCGTAGAGCTGCACGTTGTCGCCACGGGTGATGGCCCACGTGACGTCCACATAGCCGATCCAGCCGCCGGCGTCGGTGAACTCGTTGCAGCGGATGTTGGTCACGGCCAGCTTGGTGATGGTGGGTCCGCTCGGCGATGGCGGGGCCTTAACGCCTGGCCGAACCGAGGCCCGCGACACCGGTTGACCCCAGGCATCCGAGTCCGGTTGAGCCGACGGCTCGGCCCTGCCCGACGGCGTGGCGCCGCTCTGAGCGAAGGAAGGTTCGAGGCTGGTCCCGGCCTGCGGGCTCTTCTCGCCGGCCGGGGTGGAGCACGCACCAAGCAGCAGGGCCAGTGCCGCTACCGCGGCGAGGGTCAGCGGCCGATACCGGCGTGCTGACGCCGCGACGGAGAGGCCTCTTGGTTCCGGTCGAGGAAGACCGCGATGTGCGGGATAGGATAAGTTGCTTACCTGGCGCACGATTCCTCAGAATTCTTGCCTTGGTGGTGTTGGACGTGGGGTGGCACCTCGTCGCCGAAGCGAGCCGTCAACCTGGTGATCTACTTCCACCCAGCGTGATTTGTGTGGGCGGCGTGCGATGAGATCGGTTACGTGGCCGGGTCTGCGCAGCGGTGGCCCGGCCAGTCGAGGCGACAGGCGGCAACGCGACGGAGAACCCCAGGAGCACGCTGCAGGGGACCGAAAATTGTCCTGACAATCTTGCGCACGTCGGGCACGGTAACGAGGATCGTCAACTGGAGCGCCACCGCAACGTCCCTGATCCGGCAGCGGCACGGATCGAAGGCGACACCTGGGTGTACCGCCCGCCCGCACCACCAGCCGATGTCCAACTTGGCAGTGGCCTCCCCACCCGGCACGGTCGACGAATACGGCCACCGGCTGCCCGCGCGGGCTGGCGCTCGCATCCCGTCCGTGACATGTCCCGTCGCGACACCGCGACCGCCTCCACCACCGAAGCCGTCGACGCGTCCGGCGCGATGCTCGTCCGGCAGGCCACACAGCCGTCGAGGTGCGCCTCCACCGACCACGCGTCCATGTCCGCGAGTCCGCCTTCGGCGTACGCTGCCAGCACCCCGGCGGCGACGTGGAACCCGGTCACGACAGGGCCTCCTGCAACTCGCGGCGCGCCCGCATCGCCCGGTTCTTCACCGTGCCCTCCGGCACACCCAGCAAGACCGCGGCTTCCCGCACCGTCAGGCCGTTCAACACCGTAGCCTGAAACACCGCCCGCAACTCCGGAGCCAACCGGTGCAGCGCACGCTCCAACTCGGCGTCGTAGGCATCGGCCAAGGCCTCGTCCTCCGCCGACGGAGACCATGCCAACACGTCGTCGCCCGGTGCCCCCACACTCTGCGGACGAGCCAACGCGCGCCGCCGCGCGTCGATCAGCCGACCGGTCGCCACCGACCACAGCCAGCCCACCGCCGCACCGTCCCTGCGGTAGCCGGCCGCGGCCCGCCACACCGTCATCAGGCGCACCTGGTGACGCGAGTAGCGGCAGCGCCCCCGGGCGGAGCTGGGTCCATGTCGATCCATACGTGCAGCAACTCCGGTGTGGCCGGCTCTGCCGGTGTGCGAGACGGACGCAGCCCGCACGATCACATCGTCGGCGCGGCCGGGCCAGCGTGTACCGCTCCGGCGGCGTGGATGAAGGCGCGGATCAGTGTGGTCTCTGCGGCGCTGCGCCAGACCGGGGCGTACTGCAGGACCGGGCCGTCGGTGATGGGCACGAAAGCGAGGTCACGACGTTGCCGGGAAGCGGCCGCGTATGACCCGACGGGGGACACGACGCTGCCGGCGCCGATCGCCGTGAGGGCCTCTTCGAGGGTGGCCGCGGTGGTGCCGCGCCGGACGGGCCGTCCGGACGGTGTCATGGCCGGGGTGTGTGCCTGCCACACGTAGGCCGGAACGGGCCCCTCCAGGTCCACCACCGGGTGATCGCCGAGGTCCTCCATCTCGACCCGGTCCCGTCCGGCCAGCGGATGAGCGGAGGAGACGGCCAGTACCAGCCGCTCGGTGTACAGCTCTGGCCCGACGGTGAGGTCGGGCTCGCGGATGGGCATCCAGAGCAGGCCGATGTCGACCCGGCCGACGCGCAGCCCGCCGAACGGGTCGGAAGGGAGGATCTCGCGCATGCGCAGCTCGCATCGCGGATGCCGCTGCCGGAACAGGTCGAGGACGGCCGCGATCTCCCGGTGGTGGGTGTCGAAGGTGCCGATGGTCAAGGTGCCGACCTGTCCGCGGGCCGCGGCGGTGGCTTCGTCGATGCCTGCCGTGATCTCGCGGTAGCCCGCGTCGAGCCGGTCGCGCAGTCGCTCGCCGAGCGGAGTGAGGCGCACGGTGCGGCTGGTCCGTTCGAACAGGGCAGCGCCGATCCGGCGCTCCTGGTGTTTGATCGACTGGCTGACCCTCGCCTGGGACACGTGAAGGCGTTCGGCTGTACGCCCGAAGTGGAGTTCGTCGGCCAGTGTCAGGAAGATTTCGATGTCGCGCAGCTCCACCAAGCCCCCTCCCCTCCGGTCGTTGCGTTGTCCGGATCCTGCCCCTGAACTGCGTGGATCAGGGAAAGTTTACGGCTTCGGCGCCGAACGATAACCGGTGGCTTAAGCGGCGGTTCGATCTTTCGCGTTGTTCCTCCCGGTGGCGGAGGGCGATCGTGCGTCCATGAGCAAAACCTCGATCGACTTGGGACAAGGACATCACCGATGAGCAACGCCGACGACTACCAGGCCGCGGCGCAGCTCTTTCGGCCGGGGGCGTGGCCGCAGGCACTGGAGGCGCCGCAGGTCCTCGCGCTGATCCAGCCGGCTCCGCGCCAGCTGGACGACCAGCAGGTCGAAGGAGACGGCAGGTGACCTCGGACGCTCGGACGTTGCCGACCGGGTTCGGACGGCTGTGGACCGCCCAGACGGTGTCCTCGCTGGGCGACGGGGTGTCGCGTGCCGCGCTGCCGCTGCTCGCGCTGACGTTGACGCGGGATCCACTGGCGCTCGCCGTCGTCGCGGCCGCGGGGACGCTGCCCTGGCTGCTCTTCGGAGTGCTCGGCGGCGCGCTGGTGGACCGCTGGGACCGCCGGCGCACGATGTGGGTCACGGACGCGGCGCGTGCGGTGCTGCTCGGGATACCCGCGGCGGCTGCCGTGCTCGACGTGCTGACCATTGCACTGCTCGCCATCGTCGCCTTCCTGCTCGGCCTCGGAGGGCTGTTCTTCGACACGGCCGCCGCGGCCTATCTGCCGGACCTGCTCGGCCGGCAGCCCGCGCTCCTGCAGCGCGCCAACGCCCGCCTGCGCGGCGCCCAGACCGCCATGTCCGGCTTCGCGGGGCCGCCCGCGGGCAGCGCTCTGCTCACGCTCGGGCGGGCGGTTCCGCTGCTCGCCGACGCGGTGTCGTTCGCGCTCTCCGCACTGCTCGTGCGATCGCTGCCCGCCGTGCCCCGGCCCGTGCCGCAGGTCAGTGAATCGCTGCTGCGACAGGCGCGAGCCGGCGCCTCGTACGTCCTGCGGGATCGGTTACTGCTCGGGCTCGCGCTGCGTCCGGCGGTCGGAAACGTCGCCTTCCTCGCCGTGGAGACCGTCCTCGCCCTCTTCGCACACGACCGCCTCGGCATCGACACCTACGGCTTCGGCCTACTCCTCACCGCGGAGGCCACCGGTGGTCTGCTCGGCGCGGGAATCGCCTCCCGCCTTGGCCGACGACTCGGCACCGGCACCGCACTGACCTGCACAGCCGCCCTCGAGGGGGTTGCCATCCTGGGCCTGGCCGCTGCCCCGAACCCGTACGTCGCCGGTCTCGCGCTCGCCGTTTGCGGAGCGGGAATGGGTGCCACGATGGTGCTTGGCCCCTCCCTGCGGCAGACGATCGTCCCCGCCCACCTGATGGGCCGGGTCGCCTCCACGTCCCGCATGCTCGCCATGTGCGCCGCCCCACTCGGCGCCTTCCTCGGCGGGTGGCTCGCCACCGCCTACGACGTACGCACCCCGCTCTACGCCGCCGCGGGCCTCCTCCTCGCCATGACCGCCGTCACGGCGACCATGACCAGCAACCGACGAGTCGAGGCAGCACTGCGTGGTTCCTCCGACCCTGACAGGCCGGCAACCCACAGCAGGCCCGCCCAGGTGGCTGATGCAGTCGTATCTGCCTGATCCATGCACCCGCCACCTTTGACGTCACGACCGCAGGAAAGGCATCAGATGCTCTACTCGACCGCACGCGTCGTCACCGACCGCCCCCACCGCTACCTCAAGCAACTGGTCTCGCACATGGGGCACAAGGTGCCCACCGAACTCGACGAGGAACGCGGGTCCGTCATCTTCAGCCTCGGCAGGTGCCTGCTGGTGGCCTCGACAGCCCACTTCGACATGATCGTCAAAGCCGGCGCGGCGGACGCCGCGGCGGCGGTGGAGGACACCATCACCAGCCACCTGCTGCGCTTCGCGACCAAGGACCCTCTCGTCGTCGACTGGCTGCCCTTGGTGCGACCCGCGACCACCGAGGATGACGGCGCCCTCCGCGCCCTCCACCGTGCGGCGTGGACCGCCGGGTCTGGGCTTTCCTCGACCCGGATCGAGGAGCGGACGGCGTACTTCAACGAACGACGAAAGCCCGAGTCCCACCTGGTCGCCGCCCTCGGCGGCCAGATCGTCGGCGCAGTCAGCGCCCATCAAACGACCCCGTTCCCGGAAGGGGCTCACGTCTTCGGCCTGTGGAACCTGGTGGTAGCCGAGCCGGCCCGCCGCATGAGCATCGCCTCAGCCCTGCTTACGGCCGCCGAGCGTCGTGTCGGCGCACAAGGCGCCAAGAAGATCGGACTGCGCGTCCTGGCGACCAACACCGGCGCCCTACGGCTCTACGAACGGCACGGTTACGCCGTCGAAGGCCGACACGTCGACGAGTTCCTGATCGACGGCAGCTACGTCGACGACATCAGCATGGGCAAGCACCTGACGTCGCCGCGCACCGGGGACCGTCTGATGGTGTCCTGCTAGCCACCGCGCCTGGCGAGGTGGATCGCGAAAGCCGAGGCGGGCGGGACGTCGCCGAACCGCAGGCGGAACAACGGCAGGAGCGCCTCGACCGCCGCCGGTCCTCGGCGGTCATTGGTACGGCTGTTTGCGTGGAAGCGTCGCCGTGTAGTCGACGCTTGGTGGGCTCACCACGGCAGGCTACGCCCGGCAGCAGCCCTGGCACGGGCTCCCGGCCGATCTCGCGCTGAGGAAGTCGAAACCTGTAGGAGCGTCTCGCCCGGGCTCGACGTCGCCAGCTGCCTCGTCAGACGCACCGGCCGCACCGTCGACCGCCCGTGAGGGCCGCCGTTCGGCGGCGCCTGCCGCTGGCAGGGTCCTCGACGCCGGTGGTGCGGGCGTCGAGGACCCTGCGCTCAGCTTCCCTCTGCCGGTGGCTGGCCCGCGGTGGCGGCGACGAGTAGGGACAGCTCTCGGACCAGGTCGTCCATGGACTGGCCGCTGCTGGCCCGGACCAGGCCGAGGGCCAGGTCGGCGAGCAGGTAGAAGCCGAGGGTGCGGGCCTGCTCGCCGGGGAACGCGGCGAGCAGTTCCTCGGCGCCGGCGAGGTCACCGCGGTGCTTCGCGGCGATGACTCCGGCGGCGCGTTGGAGGAGTTCCGCCGCGGCGGGGGTGGTGTCGTCCACCAGGTCAGATCTTCGGGCTCGTGGCGCGGGCGGCGTCGAATCGGGCGATCACGTCGGACCAGTTGACCAGGTTCCACAGTCGGTCGACGTAGTCGGGGCGCACGTTGCGGTACTGCAGGTAGTAGGCGTGTTCCCAGGCGTCGAAGACCAGCAGCGGGGTGGTGCCCTGGCCGACGTTGCCGTGGTGGTCGTAGACCTGCTCGACGATCAGCCGCCGCCCCAGCGGCTCCCAGCCGAGCACGCCCCAGCCGGAGCCCTGCACCCCCTTGGTGGCGGCGGAGAGTTGGCCGGCGAACGCGTCGAAGGAGCCGAAGTGCTCGTCGATCGCTGCGGCGAGGTCGCCGTCGGGGCGGTCGCCGCCGTCCGGAGACAGGTTGCCCCAGAAGATCGAGTGGAGCACGTGGCCGGACAGGTTGAACGCGAACGTCTTCTCCAGCCCGACGAGCGTGGCGAAGTCGCCCTTCTCGCGGGCCTCGGCGAGCTTCTCCAGGCCGTCGTTGGCGCCCTTGACATACGCCGCGTGGTGCTTGCTGTGGTGTAGCTGGAGGATCTCGCCAGACATGGCCGGTGCCAGCGCGCCGTAGTCGTAGGGCATGTCGGGCAGGGTGTAGAGCGCCATCAGGGAATCCTTCCGGTGATGCTGCCATAATTTTGTTGTTGCCAGTATCTTGCAACAAGGTGCGGCTGTCGTGAAGAGCGGTGATTGATCACATCGCCTGTCGACCGGGTGAGCGCGGTGAGGATCTCCTCGGCGGTGCGACCCGAGGCTCCGCCCTGCGCCAGGCGGGCGGTGCCGCCGCCGCGCCCGTCGAGGGTGGCCTTGACCAGGTGTACGGCGCCGAGCGGGTCCGGCGTCGCCGCGGTGGTGGCGACGACCAGTCGGGTGTTGCGCGACGCGGACGCGGCGACCGCCACCACGTCGGGCTGGTCCTGGGGTAGCGCCGCGCGGATCAGCTCGGCGAGCTGCCGCGGGTCCTCGCCGTCGGCGGCGACGACGCCGACGTGGCGGGTGCCGTTGACGCGTACCGCGTCGGCGGCGAGGCGTCGGGCGCGTGGCCCGGTGAGCTCCCCGGTGAGCTGGTCGGCGCGGCGTCCGCGGCCTTGGCGCGGCCGATCAGCGCGCCGACGCGCTCGGGCAGGTCTTCACGCGGGGCACGCACGACCGCCCACGTGATCAACCCGGTCCTATACATACCCGAGCAGCGTGACCTCGCCACCGACAGCGAAGGATGCCTGTCCGTGCCCGGCCAGTACGCCGATGTGACCCGCCCGGCCACCGCCACCGTCATCGGCGTCGACCTGCACGGGCAGCCCGTGCGGCGCTTCCTCGGGTGTGCAACTTAGTGTTCAGCGACCTCGCCGCGGCGCTCGCACCACCGACCGGGGACACCAACGTCGCCACCGTCCTCGACCTACCACCCGCCGCCGGCGCTCCTCCGCTCGGCCGGGCCTGGATCTGCCAGCAACTGGCCGCCTGAAACGCGACAGCCCCACCCGGATGGCCCACGCCCAGAAGGGCACGGCTGCCCGTGCACCGCTCAGGGCCGGCGCCGCGAGCAGGCCGAACAGCCTTAACGGCCACCCCGAGACCGACGAGCAGCCAGCACAGGTGCGGGACGATCCGTCAGATTTTGGTCGGGAGACCAGCTCGATGATTAGCCTCTGGCCGCTCCACCCCTGCTGCTTGCAGTAGCGCACTCAAGGCAACGCGTTGTTGATAGATGGCAGCTGAGCCGGCGAATTGAATATGAAGGGCCCAGTATCGGTGTCGTGCCCGTTCGAGCGCAGGTTCTTCTCCAGAAAGCCAGTCTCGTTAGTCACTAGCACGGCGTCGGGATGGCAGATCAGCGAGATCACTGTCGAGTAAGGGTGACGGCGTCCACGGAGAGCCACTGGCCGCCGCTACCGGCCGAGTAGACTCCGAGGGTCAGAGCGCCACCGGTGACCCGGATGCCCGGGATGACGACCCGGCGCCAGTGCGGCCAGCCCGCCATCGGGATCGGTGCGGTCAACTCCGGTACGCCCGCGCCGTAACCCTTGGCGCTCAGGTACGCCGCGGACTGGCCTCCTCCCCCGGTCGCGTACGCGCTGAGGGTGTAGACGCCGTCCGCCAGCCCGGACACGGTGCGGCTCGTGTAGATCTGGTAGGGACCGGCCTTGTGCTGGGTGAGGCGGAACCCACCGGTCAGGCCGCCCGTCTCGACGAAGTCGGCGTCGGCCGAGGTGCCGTCCGCCCCGGCCCAGGTCTCCCAGCCCGCCGGAGTCTGCGTCGCGCCCCCGCTGTCGAAGCCGCCGTTGCTGAGCGGCACGGTCTGCTCGGCCGCGTACACCGGCTCGGGATAGCGACCCACGTCGACATGGTCGAGCTCCACGTGTCCGACCCCGGCGCGCTGCAGGCGGATCGTGTTGACGCCGGCCAGCAGGGTCACCGGCAGATCCTGCATGTTACGGGAGAAGGTGCCCCAGGCGCCGGTGCGCGGGAAGGGCGCGGTGTACTGCTTGACCCCGGCGACCAGCACGTCCAGTGCGCCCGCGGACGTGCCGCCGTTGGCGAAACCGACCCCCATTCGGTACTGACCCGCGGCCGGCACGCTGACGGTGAACTGCACGGAGGCGTTCGTGTCGTCGAGCCCTCCGACGTACGAGCCGCCCGACGCGGAGCCGGACGTTCGCACCTCGCCGCCGGCGACGGTGGTGGACTCCGCCTCGTAGCGGGTCGTCGCCGGCGCGGTGATCTGCGCGACGGTGACGTTGTCGACCGCCGCGAAGGCGGTCGGTCCGGGCGGCAGGTGCAGGCCGATCTGTGCGGTGTCCGCACCGGCGACGAACTCGATGCTCCGACGCGCCCACTGGCGGTGGGCGACGGCATAGGTGTCGACCGCGGTCGTGTGCATGCCGTCGACGAAGAACCTCGCGGTCCCGTTGGTCTGCACGAACGCGCTCGCGCGGTAGATCGCGCCGGGTTCGAGCCCACGCACCGTCGTGGTCAGCTTGACCTCCGGCACGTCCACGTCGGTGAAGACCGTCGCCTTGTAGGCGCCCGACTGGGCGGTCCCGTTGTTCTCGGCGAAGGCGTTCGGCGCACCTGGATCGGCGCCCGGCGTCCAGGTCGTCCAGCCGGCCAGCGTGCCCTGCTCGAAGTCGGCGTTGCCGATCGGGGTTACCCGCTCGGGCAGGACCGTCTGCGGCACGACGGTGAACGCGCTCGCGTCGACACTGCCTCCCCGGGCGACGACCTGGGCCGCGGTGTTGGACTCGTAGAGCGCGACGAGGTCATCCCAGGACTGTCGCTCCGGGTAGTCGTTGTTGACGTGCGGCGGGAAGCCGGTCGTGGTGTCGTTGACGTAGCGGCCGGCGCCGCCCTGGTAGATGCGGTCCTTGAATTCCTGTGGGGTGCCGGCCATGCCGTGGATGATCCCCATCAGG
Source organism: Micromonospora sp. NPDC051300 (assembly GCF_044455315.1). Lineage (NCBI taxonomy): Bacteria > Bacillati > Actinomycetota > Actinomycetes > Micromonosporales > Micromonosporaceae > Micromonospora > Micromonospora sp. NPDC051300. Next base: position 99,606 of record NZ_JBITEP010000016.1, read on the forward strand.
CCGGCGGCGAACGAGGCGGTGCAGTCCGCGTCGTTGCCGATCAGGGAAGCGATCCGCAGGGTGGTGCGGTAGTCGTTGCCGCCGTAGAGGATCGCGATCAGCACCGAGCCGTTGTTGCGATCCGGGATGGCCATCTCGTTGTCCTGGCCGTAGACGTTGCGCACGAAGGACATGAGCTGAGCCTGCGCCCAGCGCCAGTCGGTGGGGTTCTGGTCATGCAGCGCCACCACCCGCTGGTAGACCTCGTACGGCCAGGAGTCGCGGGGCAGGGTGGCGGCGGCGCGGCTCAGCGCCTCCCGCCCGTCGTCGAGGAAGTATGCCTCGGCGTACATGGCGGCCTGGAATCTGGCCCAGACGACCGAGTCGAACTCGCCGGTGACCGCGCCGAAGCGGTTGGCGAGGTCCCGGGCGGTGGCCGGCATGCCGGGCGCGACGAGGCCGAGGGTGTCGTTCTCGATGTAGGGCTCGGTCAGCCAGTAGTGCCGGTTGAACTCGGCCCGCCCGGTGAGGGGCGGCACCATTCCGTCGTCGCGCATGGCGGCGTTGGCGATGTCGCCAGGGCCCCAGTCGCCGATGTCGTGGGCCACCCACTCGTCCTTGATGTCCTGGAAGGTGGCGTCCGGGCCGTGCTCGGAGAGGATCAACTGGTTGAAGAAGTCGACGTGGTAGTCGTCGTCGCTGCCGGTCTCGTGGGAGACGAAGTGGGGTGCGCCGAGCCGGTCGTATCCGGGGTAGTCGTTCGGGGTCCAGCAGCTCGCCGGGGCGTCTCCGGAGTAGGGGCCGTAGGTGGGTCGGAAGCAGTCGTCCGTAGGTTCCGGTTGGGGGCTCTTGTACTCGTAGCCGGTCAGCACGCCGCCGACCTGGCCGAGGACGGCGGCGAGCGTCTTGTCGCGGTAGTCGCTGCGGGACAGGGTCACTGTCGCCGCCGCCTCGGCGGGTGGCGGCGCCGTGACCGGCACGACGATCGCCGTCGCGGCGACCAGCAGCAGGGGTAGCAGCGTACGTGTTTCTCGGGGCATGACGGACCTTCCGGGAAGGGGGTCAGCTAGAGATACTTCGCCGCGTACTCGCGGGCGTCCTGCACCACCAGGGCAACGCGCTCCGGGGCCTTGTCGAGGGTGTCGTCGACGACGGTGAGGGTGGGAATCACCCCTTCGCGGACCGGCAGCCGCCAGTGCGCGTTGTAGCCCGCCTCGTGCACGCCGGAGGATCCGTGCGCCGGGTCACCGAGGCAGACGTGGCCGAAGGACCGGTTGCTGCCGGTGAACAACGCCGGGTCCGGCAGGTCGTGGAAGACCGGCACCGTGTCGCGGTGGCCCGCCTGCACCAGCGGGATAATGCCACCGAGCGCGTCGAACCAGGCCTCACCGGCGATGGCCAGGTCCGGTGCGCCGGCGCGCAGCAGTTCGACGAGGTCGCGGAGCCCGCGAGTGGTGCTGCCGCGGGGGTCGTTGTTGTACATCGCGGAGATGTCGAGGAAGGCCGCGTCGAAGCCGTACTCGTGGTGCAGCCGGACGATCTGCTCGGCGATGTGCCGCCGCCAGGGCTCGTAGGCGGGGTTGACCAACGCGCCCCAGCTGTGGTCGAAGTGGCGCGACGCGTCCCAGTCGACCGATCCGATCGGCATGTGGCCGCTGGGGTTGAGCAGTTGACCCGGCGCCGCCCAGGTCTCGAAGCCGGGTAGGTCGCGGGCGGCCACGTTGGCGCCGAACATCGGCATGATCCGGGCGCCGAGCTGGTGTGCGCCGTCGACGAGCCGCCGGAAGCCGTCCGGGCCGCCGAGCCGTTCGTCGACGTCGAAGCGTCCGTACCAGCGGTAGTAGCGGCCCTCCCAGCCGGGCAGGTAGGCCAGGATGTGCTCCGGTTCGATCTGGTCGGACAGGCGTCGGATGACGTCGAGCATGCCGTCGTAGGTGAGGAACACCTTGCCGGTGAAGTGCATGCCGTTGAGGGAGAGCACCAGCGCGGTTCGGCGCAGCCACGCCGGGACGTCCGTCCGCTCCGCCCAGTCGGGCAGGTCGTATGCCTGGCGGAGATGGGCGGTGTGCTCGGCGACGACCGGTGCGAGGTCGGCGGTGCGGCGCAGTTCCCAGACCGGCACCTCGAAGCGGGCGCTGGGCTGTGCGGCGTCGGTGTCGGCGATCAGTTCGAGGTCGCAGGTCGTGGGGTCGTCGAAGTGCGGGATGACGACGAAGCGCTTGCTGCGGACCTGGTCGTCGAGGCTGCGAGCCACGGTCAGGTCGCCGTCCGGGCGGCGTACCGCCAGCAGCGGGGTGGCGAGGTCGAACCAGCCGTTGGGATAGCCGACCACCCGTCCCGTGGGGGGCACCGGCAGGTCGCCCTCGCGCACCGCCGTCACGTCGCCGGTGGGCTGGTCGTGCAGGACCAACGCGACGCTCCGGACGCCGTCGCGGTGCTCGGCACACACCTCGATCCGTACGCCCTGCTCGCCGTCGATTACACGAACTCGCGCGTGGCCCGGACTGGTCTGCTCGCCGCCGGCCCAGGTGAGCCGGTCGGCCACGACGACGCCGTCCTCGTCGGTGCGCAGCGACGCCGGGTCGAGGCCGTAGACGTTCTCGCCGGTGTGGATGCGAACGGTGACCGGGCCGAGCGAGGTGGCGATACGCGGGTGCGGCCACCGGAAGCTCAGGTCTTGCATGGTGTTCCTCTCTAAGGGTGCGTCAGGACGCGAGCCGGCTGGTGAAGCCGTTCTTGCCCTTCTCGATCGCCTGCTGCGGGTTGCCGGTGAACACCCAGTCGCGGATGAACTGCAGGTACGGGCCGGTGGGGTCGATGAAGAGGGAGTTGTACTTGGCGGTCACCGGCACTCTCGCGTCGGCGATGAGCTTGTTGGCGGCGAGAAGCCTGGGCTCGGCCTGGGTCGAGGGGTTGTCCGCGGCATCCGAGCGCACGGTGAGCTGCCCGGTCTTGGCCACCGTGGTCTTCTGGACGTTCTCGTCCATGCTCCACGCGATGAAGTCCCAGGCGGTCCTGGCGTTCTTCGCGCCCTTCGAGATGCCGATGACGTCACCGCCGAGGAACGCCGAGGTGCCGGATGTGCCGGGGATCGGGGTGACGCCGAACTCGAGGCCCTTCTGCGCCTTGAAGACGTTGATCCCGAAGCTGCCGAGCGCGAGCATGCCGACCTTGCCGCCCTGGAAGCTGCTGAGCCAGGTGGCGCCGTTGTCGTCCTTCTCCGCTGCCGGCATGAGCTTCTCGTCCCACATGGTCTTGTGGGCGTTGAGGACGGCGGCGACCGCGGGGTCCTCGAGGGTGGCCTCGGTGCCGTCGGCGTTCATGATGTCGCCGCCGCTGGCCCAGATGTAGGGCAGCATGGTGTAGGCGTTGCAGCCCGCGCAGTTGCCGGCGAAGGCGAACCCGTAGTTGCCCCCGCCGAGGGCGGTGATCTTCCGGGCCGCCGCGACCATCTCGTCGAGCGACGCGGGTGGCTTCTCCGGGTCGAGTCCGGCGCGGGTGAACAGGCTCTTGTTGTAGTAGAGGACCGAGACGTCGAGTTGGTGCGGCAGGGCGTAGATCTTCTTGTCGATCGTGCTGACATTGATGCCGGCCGGAGCGAGCTTGTTCTTGTAGGGCAGCGCGTCGACCTGGGCGGTGATGTCGGTCAGCAGTTTCTGGCTGGTCAGCGCCTTGACGTTGGCGATGTCGACGGCGGCGAGATCGGGGGCGTCGCCGCTGCGGACGGCCTGCACGTACTTCTGGACGTACTGGGCGTCCGGCACGGTCAGCATGGTGATCTTGCGGTCGGGATTCTTGGCGTTCCACTCGGCGACCAGCGCCTTGTCGAGTGGCTCGTCGGCCGCCCGGACCCAGAGGGTCGCCGGGCCGGACCCGGTCAGCTCGGCCGTCCCGGACCGGCTGTCGGTGGAGTCGGTGTTGCCGCAGGCGGCGAGGCCGGCGACCAGGACGGCTGCCAGCGCCGGCGCGAGTACGCGCCGTCGCGAGATTCCGGACATGGTGATCTCCTGGGAGAGGGGGGTGGGGGGAGGTGTTTCAGCCCTTGACGGCACCGCCGGCGAGGCCGGCGACGTAGTACCGCTGGAGGATGAGGAAGATGAGGACGCAGGGCACGGCGGCGAACACCGCTCCGGTCTCCAGGACGCCCCAGTTGAGCAGACCTCCGGCGCCGGTCTGCAGGTTGGCGAGGACGACCGGCAGGGTGTACTGCTCCTGCCGGGTGGTGAAGATGAGCGCCGCGAGGAACTCGTTCCACGCGGTGAAGAAGGCGTAGAGAGCGACAGTCGCCACGCCCGGTGTCACCACCGGGAGCAGGACGCGGCACAGGGCGGTGAGCGTGCCGGCGCCGTCCATGATCGCCGCCTCCTCGATCGCCGCCGGCACGGCGGCGAAGGCAGCACGCATCGTGAAGATGCCGAACGGCAACGCGAAGACGGTGTAGACGAGGATCAGGCCGAGGATCGAGTTCGTCAGGCGCAGGGTGTCCAGGATGAGGTAGAGCGAGGGCACGATCGACTGGAACGGGATCATCAGGGTGGAGAGGACGACCAGGAACAACACGCCCCGGAAGCGGAACCGGAACCGGGCGAAGCCATAGCCGGCCAGCACCGACAGGACCGTCGCCACGACCACCGTGCCGGCCGCGGCCAACGCGCTGTTCGCCACGTTACGGAACAGTCCCGCGTCGACCAGTCGTCGATAGTTCTCCAGGCTCCAGGTCTCCGGCAGATAGGTCGGCGGGCTCTGCGCGAACTCGGCGCCGCTCTTGAACGAGGCCAGGACGAGCCAGGCGACCGGTGCGACGAACAGCAGCGCCAGCAGGCCGCACACGGCGTAGAAGGCGGTGGCCGGCAACCAGGGAAGGGGACGCCGCGGCCGGCGCGGCGCGGTCGAGGCGGTGCGGGGCGCGACAGGCGTTCGGGCGAGCAGGGTCACTGATCCTCCCCGGATCGCAGAATCACCAGTTGAACCGTGGTGAGCATGAGCAGGATGACCATCAGTCCGATCGACATCGCGGCCGAGTAGCCGAGGTTGAAGTCGATGAACCCAGCCCGGTAGATCAGGTAGACGACCGGGATCGTGCTGTTGTCCGGCCCGCCCTGGGTGAGGATGAAGAACTGGTCGAAGGCCAGGTAGCTGCCGATGACCGTGAGCACCAGGACCATCGCGATGGTCGGTCGCAGCAGCGGGATGGTGATCGAGAAGAACGTCCGCCGGCGGCTCGCGCCGTCGACCTGCGCGGCCTCGTAGAAGTCCTTGGAGATGGCCTGCATCCCGGACATCAGCAGCAGCATGGTCAGCCCGACCGTTTTCCAGACCACCAACGCCACGACGACGGCGAGCGCGGTGGAGAAGCGACTGAAGACCGAGACCGGACCGTCGACCAGCCCGAGGCGGCGCAGCAGGTCGGGCACGACGCCGATGCGGTCGTCCATCAGCCACAACGTCAGGTAGCTCGCGGTGGCGAATCCGATCACCACCGGCATCACGAACGCCGTGCGCAGCAGCCCGACCCCACGGCGCTTGTGGCGCACCGCCGAGGCCAACGCGAAGCCGACCACGAACAGCACCACGGTGGTGATCACGGTGTAGAGCGTGGTGAAGCCCAGGCTGTGCCACCAGGACGTGTCTTCGACGAGGCGTCGGTAGTTCGCCCAACCCACGAACGTCCGGTCACCGAGCAGCGACCAGTCGTAGAACGACATCACCCCGGTGACGACGACCGGCAGCACGAACATCCCGAGCACCAGAAGCACGGCGGGGGCCACGTACCACAGGCCGGCCCGTTGCCGTCGAGCCCGGGGACCGGTCCGGGCGCGGGCCGTGGTCGCGCGCGCTGTCATCAGGCACTCCTCTTACGTAATCGATTTCGTGGGCGTCACGTTACAACGCGAATACGGCCATGTGTCAAGACCCTCAACAGCGCTTTTCTGCTACGCTACCGCGACACCTGGATGCGTAATCGTTTAGGAGCATGGTGATCGAGACAGGCTCCACCCGAGTGACGATGCGCGACGTGGCATCCGTCGCCGGGGTGTCCACCGCCACCGTTTCCAAGGTCATCAATGACCGTCCGGACGTCGGGGCGGAGGTCCGGCAGCGGGTCCTGGGCACCATCGCCCGGCTGGGATACCGGCCCAACGCGGTCGCCCGCGGCCTACGCGCCCGACACACCGACACCATCGCGATCCTCACCGACGACCTCGAAGGCATCTTCACCAACGCGCTGATGCGTGGTGTCGAGGAGGCCGCCTCCGAGTACGACGTCTCGGTGCTGCTGGCCAACAGCTACGGCGACGCCGAGAAGGAACGCCGGCACCTACGCCGACTCGTCGACCGTCAGGTCGACGGGCTGATCATCATGTCCGGCAACCGGGTACGCCCCCGATCCGGACCCGCCCTGCCCCTGACCGGGACGCCCTACGTCTTCCTCTACGAGTACGGCGTCTCCGAGCCCGTACCCAGCGTGCTGCCCCACGACCGCGACGGCGCGGCCATGGCCGCGCAGCACCTGATCAATATCGGCCGTCGCCGGATCGCCTTCATCAACGGACCGGCGTCTTGGGAAGCCACCGGGGAGCGTCTCGACGGCTTCCGCACCACCCTGCACGACGCCGGCGTGCCGCTGCACCCCGCGCTCGTCCAGCACGCGTCGTCGTGGGCCCCGGAGGACGGCTTCCAGATCGCCGACGCCCTGCTCGCCAGCATCGATCCGCCCGACGCGATCTTCTGCGCCAGTGACGACCTCGCCACCGGCGCGCTGGCCGCCGTGCAGGAGCGCGGGCTGACCATTCCCAGGGACGTCGCGGTCATCGGCTTCGACGACCGCTCGCTCGCCGTCCACCAGCGACCGCCCCTGTCCACCGTCGCGCTGCCGTTGCTGGAGATGGGCCGCGTCGCCGGGCGCCTGCTGCTCGCCGCGGTCCAGGGCGCACCCCAACGACACGAGCTCATCCGCGTCCCCTGCGCCCTGCGGGTCCGCGCCTCGACGGTAGGTCGCGCCTGACGCCCACGGGTAGGTGCGCTCCGGCGTGCCGCACAGGCGCCGCTACGCCAGCAGGGTGCTGAAGCGGACCACCTCGACGCCGGGACGCGCCAGTTCCCGCGCCAGCGGCGCGGCGACCAGTTCCCGACGCTCGTCGTCACGCCGGCGGGCCACCTCCCCGGGCCGGCCGTCGCGCAGATGGACCCGTCGCAACTCCGGTTCGTCGTGACCGGGGTGGGTGACCAGAACGTGGACGCCGGACGGCGCACCGCTGATCCGCGTCGCGAACGGCTCGCCGGCGCCCGGCAGGTACGGGTACCTCTCTGCCGGGATGAGATCGGACGCCCAACACAACTCCTCCAGGGCGTCGCGCAGCGTCGGCAACCATCCCACCCCCATGTGTTCGTCCAGGTAGGACGGCTCGAGTCCGGCCTGACGGGCGACGGCGACCTGCGCCCGCGCCTCCGCCACCGCCTCGTCCACCGAGATGCCCCGGGCGAAGAGGTCATGGGGGTCGGGCAGCAGGTAGCCCTCGTCGTCGACGAGGGACGGCACCTCGTGCGGAGGCAGGACGGGCCTCCAGCGCGGCGTCACCCACTCACTGGTCAGGGTGAGATGCACGCCGACATCCACCACGGACATGCGGCCGAACCGCGTCACCGCGTCATCGAAGGCGGGAGCGGGCACCATCACCGACACGTTGCGCACCGGGCCGTGCCGGATCGACTCCTCGATCGCCCGATCGACGCTCTCGCACAGCCCCGCGTCGTCACCGCGGACGATGATCCGAGTCGTCATCGGCGGGGGGCCGTGGTGTCATTGGGGGCGAGGTCACCGCTCAGTTCCACACGGCGGGCGGTCAGCTCCGCGCCGCGGGCGAGATCGGTGACCATGCGCACCGCCAGCGCGCCCATCTCCGCGAACGGAGGGCGGACTCTCGCCAGCGGGAGACAGCACGACCCGGTCGTCGTGACATCGACGAGGCCGATCAGGCTCACGTCGTGCGGGATGACCAGGCCGCGGTCACGGACCGCCTCGAACGCCCCGGTCGCCGCACGGTCACCGCGGACGAGGATCGCCGTCGGCGGATCGGGCAGGTCGAGCAGGCGCGCAGTCTCACGCAGACCCGACTCCGGGGACAGGTCACCCCAGCCGACGAGGTCGTCATCGAGCCGGACGCCCGCGTTCTGCAGGGCGATCCGGTATCCCGACACCGGGGCGAGGCTGGCCTTGACGTGTCGCGGCCCGGCGACGATGCCGATACGTCGATGCCGCTGGCCGAGAAGAAGGTTCGCGGCGTCGAAGCCACCCGTCCACGCCGTGGTGGCCACGATCGGCAGGTCGGTCTCGGCGTCACCCTGCGGGTCGAGGACGACCATCGGTCGCCGGGCGTCGCGTGCCGTCCGGGTGGACGCGGCCGTCAGCAGTGCGGCGTCGACGATCACTCCAGCGGACGCGCCCGCGTACCGTTGCCGCGACGCCACCCCGCGGTCCAACCGGTGACGTCCGCGGGAGACGACCACACTCATCCCGAGTTGGTGGGAGGCCCGCTCCGCCCCGCGGATCACCGCCATGCTCCACGGCAGCGACAGATCGCTCAGGACGAGATCGACGAGCGTTGCGGACCGCTCCCGACGGTGCGGACGGCGGTAGCCGTGCTCCCGGGCCAGCCGGCGGATCCGCTCGCTCGTGTCCACGGCGATGTCGGTGTCCTCGCGCAGTGCCCGGGAGACCGTCGAGACGGAGACTCCGGCCGCGAGGGCGATCTCCCTGAGCGTCACCCGCTCGCCTGCTGTCTGCATGCCGAGAGCGTATCGACTATTTCAATGAAGGAACAGCTATAGTTCAGCAGTTTGATCATTTCGACCATGGAGAGAGATACAGGTGCCGTCCCCCACGCCCGTGCCACCCGTCGTCCCCCCGTCCGCCTTTCCCTTCGGCGTGCATGTGCGCCGCGAACCTGGCCCGGACCTCGACGAGGTCATCGCCGACCTGCCGGAGGTCCGGGCGGCCGGCTTCTCCCTCATCAAGATCCAGGGGCACTGGGCGCACGACGAGCCGGAGCCCGGCGTGCTGGCCGTCGAGGAGACGGAGCGACTGATCAGCGCGGCGGCGAGCGCCGATCTGGGCGTGTACCTGGGGCTCACCATGGAGCAGGCGCCGTCATGGCTGTGGCGGCGGCATCCGGACGCCCACCATGTCGACGCGCAGGGACGCGCGCACAACGACCCGACCCCGTACACGTTGCCGGCGGACGGCAAGCCGGGGCCCTGCCGGCACCACCCGCAGGCCCGCGCGGCGGCGGAGAGTTTCATCCACCGGTACGTGGCCAGGATGGCGCCGCACGACAACATCTGGGTGTGGAACACCTGGCAGGAGATCGGCTTCTGGCACCACGACGCCGGCGAGCTGGGCTTCTGCTACTGCCATCACACCCTCACCGCGTTCCGGCGCTGGCTGCGTGGACGCTACGGCTCCGTCGGGCGGCTGAACACGGTGTGGCGCGCCCGCTTCGGCCGCTGGGACGAGGTGCAACCGCCGCGGCGCTACACCGCCTCCCCCGCCTTTCTGGACTGGCGTGAGTTCATGGACGACGTCGCGGTGAGCGAGACGCTGGCCCGCCGCCGACAGGTCGTGCGGACCGCCGACCCCGCCCGCCGACCGGTCTTCGGCCACCTCGGCGACATCGACCTCGGCTCCACGAAGGCCTGGCGCTACGCCGCCACAGGCGACCTGTTCGGCGTCAGCGTCTATCCGGCGTGGCACCCGTTCCGGTCGTGGGACGACGTCGCCGCAGCGCGCACTCCCGACGCCGACGACACCCTGCTCTACGAGCTGTGGGACCGGGTCCTGATGCAGTTCGACCTGCTGCGGGGCGCGACCGCGCCGGACCGCCCCGCTTGGGGCGCCGAGTTCCAGGGCGGACCGATCAACGACTTCCTCCACCTGGGTCGCGTCCCCGACGCCGCCGACATCCGGCGCTGGGTGCTCGGCGCCCTCGCCGCCGGCGCGCAGGGCATCACGTTCTGGAACCTGCGCAGCGAGGGCTTCTGGCAGGAGGCCGGGGGCTTCGGCCTGCTCGACCGCGCGGGCAGCGGCACGCCCCGGTTCGCCGAGGCCGGCCGGCTCGCCCGGGCCCTGTCGAGACACCCGGCGCTGTTCGCCCGCGGCACGGGTGAATCGGCGCCGGTGGCCATGCTGCTCAGCGAGCGCGCGCACCACTTCGCGCAGGGCACCGGGACGCAGGCGCGGACCTATCTGGAGGGCTCGCTGCGGGGGCACTACCTCCGCCTGGCCCGCCTCGGCGTGCCTGTCGACTTCGTCGACGCCGACAGCGGTCCGGACCTGTCCGGATACCGCGTCGTCATCGCCGCCGCACCGCTGCTGGTGACCGCGGCGACGGCCGCGGCGATGCGGACGTACGTGGAGGGCGGAGGCACACTCCTGGTGGAGGCGCCGTCCGGATGGGTGGACGACCACGGGTTCACCCCGGCCGGGGCGACGGTCGAGGACGGCGAGCGGCTCTTCGGTGTCCGTACCGCTACCGTCCGGGTGGTGGACGAGCCGGGCGACCGGCGGTGGACGCCCGCGCCGCGCGGATGGGGCGAGTTCCATCCGCCGGCCGTGGCGGTGGGCACCGGCGCGTACGACGGCGAGTCCGTGGCGCTGTGCGGACTGGTGCAGGAACTCCGCCCGCTGAGCGCATCGGCGGTGCTGACGGTCGGCGAGACGGTGGTCGCCTCTCGTAACGCGTTCGGGCGGGGCGTGGCGATCCTGCTGGGCACGCTTGTCGGCCTGACCGGCACCGCCTACCGGCACCCGCCCACCGATCGGTTCGTGGAACGGATCCTGCGCGAGGCGGGTGTGCCGGTCACCACCGTCCCCGGAGTGCAGGTGCGGGAACGGTCGTTCGGCAGCGAGCGGGCGACCTTCCTGGTCAACCTGCGCCCCGATCCGGTGGACGTGCGGGTGCGGGTGCCAGGCGCGATGCGCTGCGCCGACCTCCTGGACCTGCCGTCGGAGCAGACCGGGGAGAGCGTGCGGCTGACCGTACCCGGCCTCGACGTGCGGTGCCTGGTCTGGGAGGTGGCTCCCGGCGCAGCGGGTCCGGCGCGGCTAACCCCGACGGAGGGAAACGAAAATGAAACCTCAGTGAAATAGCAGGCCCCTGCGCAACGAGTTTCAGTATCGTCTCCGCTCCCGCTCCCCCGAACGGATCCGCGTTTGCGCTGTTCACGACACGTTGACCGAGTCGGTGGTCGCCCCGGGTCTCCGGAGCTGCCCCGAGAAGGTCCACGGTGACGGCTGCCATAGCGGGATTCCGCTACTTAACATCCGTGAAATCAAGCGACGCGAGTCGATGAGGACAAGGGAGGGTGCAGTGATACGGAGAAGAGTCGGATCGGTACTGGCCACACTCGTGCTGGCTGCCGCGGGTGTCGTCGCCAGCACCGGGCCCGCGCTCGCGGCCACCGCCTACTACGTGGCCACCAACGGCAGCAACGACAACCCCGGATCGTTCAGCCAGCCGTTCGCCACCATCAACAAGTGTTACGAGTTCGTCCAGCCCGGCGACACCTGCTACGTCCGGGGTGGCACCTACTACGCGCTCGGCGAGACGTACCTGACCAGGTCCGGCACGCCGGGCAACTACATCACCATCAAGAACTACGGCGGTGAGACGCCCGTCCTCGACGGCAGCGGCCGCGACGGCGTCGCCTTCTACTACGGGCACGGCAGCGGGAGCTGGACGATCATCGAGGGCTTCGTCATCCGCAACTACTGGCGCAGCGGGATCAACATCGGCTGCTGTGGTCCGGACGCGGAAGCCGTCTCCAACGTGATCGTGCGCAACAACGTCATCGACCGGATGGGCCAAAACGGCATCACCTTCATGCACGCCCGCGACATCACCGTCGAGAACAACCTCGTCGGGCGCACCGGCTGGGACGCCGGCACCGGATCCTGGTCCAGCAACATCAACTTCTACGCGATGTACGGCACCAACAACGTCGCCCGCCGCAACGTCGCGTACCACGGCGTGGACGTGTCGTCGTACCACACCGACGGCAACGGCTTCATCTGTGACCTGACGTACTACAACGGCGGCTGCCGGTTCGAGAACAACATCGCGTTCGAGAACGGCGGCTCGGGCATCCAGACCACCCACTCGAGCAACACGGTGATCGTCAACAACACCACCTACGACAACGGCAAGGAGGGCACCTACCTCTACGGCGGCACCGGCATCGGCTACTACGGCGCCGAGTCGCTCGCCAACACCGTGCTGCGCAACAACATCGCCTACCAGTCCTTCGGCGAGGGCCTGCGCACCTTCGGCGGCTTCACCAACAGCCGGGTCAGCAACAACAACATCACCGGGCAGAGCGGCGCGCAGAACCCGCAGTTCGCGGATCCGGGCAACGTCAACTTCGCGTTGAACTCCGGCTCGCCGAGCATCGACGCCGGCACCTCCACCGACGCGCCCGGCAACTCGCTGGTCTTCGACGGCCGCGCACTGCTCCGGACCACGGCGAACCAGCCCATCGGGTGGTACCGGTACGCCCCGGACTTCGCCTACATCACCAGCCGCGGCGGCGTGGCCAACCTGTTCAGCTCGGCATCCCGGCCGCAGGGCAACGCCCACGACCAGGGCGCGTACGAGAGCACCGGCAGCAACAACGGCGGCGGCACCGGGGGCGGCGGCACGAACGTCATCACCAACGGGGCCTTCGACAGCGGGACCAACGGCTGGTGGACCTGGTTCGACTCGGGCGCGGGTGTGTCGGGGTCGATCACGGCGCAGGGCGGTACCGGTCTCGACGGCACCGCGCTCAAGTTCGACCTGTCCAACGGCGGTGGATCCGACTGGCAGGCTCAGGTCGGCCAGACGGTCAACCTCACCGCCGGCCGGACGTACACGCTGACCTTCAAGGCCCGCGCGGACAGCAACCGGCCGATGACCGTGCTGGTGCAGCAGGCGGCGAGTCCCTACACCGAACACCTCAGCCGCACGATCAACCTGACGAGTTCGAGCCAGAGCCTCACCTACACGTTCAGCCCGTCGGCAGGCGGCGAGACCTACCTCAAGTTCCTCGCCGGCGGCAGTAGCACCGACCTGTACGTCGACTCGGTGGCCCTCACCGGCTGAGCCGGTGTGACGGCCGGCGCGGATCCACTCGCGCCGGCCGTCGCCCGGGTCACCCTCGACCCGCCCTGACGCCGCCTCAGGACGTGCCCCCAGCGGGAATCCACAGCACCCGCACGTCCCCCGCCGGCACCTCGACGCCCCCGTCGACCGAAGTGTCAGCGAGCAGGTCACGCGTCGCTCCCGGGACGTTCAGCCGGTAGTCGACGGCGCCGTGGTTGAGGACGACGACCACCTGTCCCGCACCCCCGACACGGCGACAGACCTCGACGGCCCCCGGCGGATGCGGCACGGCGGCGAGGCCGGCCTGCTCCACGACCCACGCCATCAGCCGGGCCATCGGATGCGGTTCGAGCCAGGCGCCGACGTAGGTGACACGCCCCGCGCCGAGGGGAACGGTAACCACCGCCGGCGCGCCGTCGAGCCAGCCGTTGCCCGTCCCGTAGCGGGCCAGCACCTCGGCCCGCGGGTCGAGCGGGGACAGCGTCTCCGCCCACACCGAACAGTGGGCCCGGCCGTCGTCGAACAGTGCGCCGACCACCGGCACCGGCCGCTCCAGCGCGTAGTAGTCGTCCACCGCGACGCCGATGGACAGCGGCCCCGGCTGCCGCGACGGTCGGAGCACGTTCTCCGCGTCCTTCATGCCCGTCCGGACTCCCACCACGAGGTGTCCGCCCGCTTCCACCCAGGCGGTCACGGCGCCGCTGACGGCGTCGCCGACGGTGTGCAGACTCGGCGCGACGACCAGTCGGTAGGGATCCAGGGGCGCGTCGGGGGCGACGATGTCGACGTCGTGACCGAGCAGCCGGATCGGCCGGTAGAACGCCTGAAGGTAGGCGACCGGGTCGAAGTCCTGGTGGTGGCGCTGGTTCTCGATGGCCCAGCGGTCCTCGTAGCCCTGCAGTACGGCGACCCGCGGTTGCGGCTGGGTGCCGGCCAGGGCCGTCGACGCCCGACCGAACTCCGCACCGATCCTGGCCGCCTCGGCGAAGAAGGGGCGCGGTTCGCCGTCCGGCCGCAGGAGCGTGCCGTGGTACTGCTCCTGTCCGCCCGGGGCCGGGCGCCACTGCCAGTAGAGCAGGCCGTCCGCGCCGTGGCCCACCGCCTGCCAGGCGAGCCGGCGTGCCTCGCCGGCGTCCAGCTCGTTGTTGACGCTCGACCAGCAGTTGTGGCCCGGCTGGGTCTCCATCACCCAGTGGTTGCGTCGCCTGAGTCCGCGGGTCGCGTCGTGCGCCGCCCCCAGGTCGGGGTGGTCGACATGGCCGACGTAGAGGTCCAGCCCGACGAGGTCGAGGTCCTGGGCGAGCGCGTGGTGGTCGAAGTGGTCGTACCACGTCATGACGTTGTGCGAGATCCACTGCGCCGGGTCGGCGTGGCGACGCACCACGTCGCTCTGCGCGGCGAGGTGGGCACGGAACATGTCGGTCAGGAACCGCCGCCAGGCCATCATCAGCGAGGGATGGTGCACGCCGACGGGAAGAGGGATCTGGGCGAAGTCGCGATACTCCTGACTCCAGAACACGGTGCCCCAGCGATCGTTGAGCGTCTCGATCGTCCCGTACCGGTCGGCGAGCCAGCGCTGGAAGGCGCCGCGCGTGGTCTCGTCGTACGACACGGTGTTGACTTCGTTGTCGATCTGCCAGCCGAGCACGGCGGGGTGTCGGCCGAACCGCCGGGCCAGGGCCTCCGCCACCCCGACACAGGCCGCCCGGTACCGGCCGTTGGTCAGCGACGCGTGGGTCCGGTTGCCATGGGTGCGGCGACGACCGTCGGCATCGATGGCGAGCACGTCGGGATGACCATCGGTGAGCCAGATCGGTGGGCCCGCCGTCGGCGTGGCGAGCACGCACCGCAGGCCGTGCGCGGCGGCGAGGTCGACGGCCGACGCCAACCAGTCCAGATCGTAGTCTCCCTCGGACGGCTCGAGTCGGCTCCAGGCGAAGTCGCCGAGCCGCACCACCGTCATGCCCGCCGCGCGCATCAGCCGCAGGTCGTCGGGCCATCGCTCGGCCGGCCAGTGCTCCGGATAGTACGAGGTGCCGAAGTGCATACGTGATCCGTTCAGGCGCCGAGGCGCTTGGTGAGGAAGTCGAGCAGGACACCCACGGAGTGGGTCTCGCCGCCCGCGTGGTCCCCGTACGGCCACACCCGCAACTCCTTGTCGCTCGCGCAGTGCACGTACGCCGCCATCGTCGTCGACGGCGGGCACATGTCGTCCATCAGCGGCACGGTGACGAGGGTCGGCGCGGTGATCCGGGCGGCGTGGTTGACCGCGTCGAAGTAGGACAGGGTGCGGAAGGTCTGCTCCACCCGGTCGGGGTTCGTCCGCAGGTAGCGGGTGATCTCGAAGTACGGGTCCGAGTCGGTCGCCTGTGAGGCCCGTCGGTAGTAGCACAGGAAGGGGGCCTGCGCCGCCACCGCCGCCAGGTCCCCCACCAGCCCGCCGACCGCCAGCGCGAGCCCGCCGCCCTGGCTGCCGCCGCACACCGCGATCCGGGTCGGGTCGACGACGGACTGCGCACGTGCCACCTCGACGGCCCGTACCGCGTCCGTCATCAGGCGACGGTAGTAGTGCCCGTGCGGCCCGGCCACGCCGCGCGTCAGGTAGCCGTTGCCACTCGGGCCGGTGGGCTCCGGCATCACGTCAGGCGTGTCACCGGGCAGGTAACTGCCCTGACCCCGGTTGTCCACGACGAGAGTGGCGAAGCCCGCGGCGGGCGCGTTGAGCCACTGGTAGGGCGTGGCCCGGCCACAGTTGTAGCCGATGTACTCGACCACGCACGGCATCGGAGCCGCCACGTGCTTCGGTACCAGGAACCAACCCTTGATCCGGTCGCCGGCCCAGCCCGAGAACGTGACGTCGAAGACGTCCACGAACGCCAGCGCGGTCTGCACCGGAGCCAGCACCGGATCGAGCGGCACAGGGCGGACGGCCTCCAGCGTCTCCTGCCAGAAGGCGTCGAAGTCCGGCGGCTCCTCGCGGACGGGCGCGTATCCGGCGAGCTGGTCCTCGGTGAGATCGATGATGGCCATGGCAGCACCCTAGTTCGCGGTGATCAAATAGTCACCAGATTTTCAGTGAATTTTAGCGAGTTTCATCAGCATTCTCGACGCCGCCATCGCGGATGACCCCGGCGTACCATCTGGCGCTGCTCTTCGGGATCCGGCGCTGGGTGGCGTAGTCGACGTACACCAGGCCGAAGCGCTTGGCGTAGCCCTCGGCCCACTCGAAGTTGTCCAGCAACGACCAGACGAAGTATCCGCGCAGGTCGACGCCCGCCCGCAGCGCGGCGTGCGCCGCCTGGAGGTGACCGCGCAGATAGGCGATCCGCCGCTGGTCGTCGACCTCGCCGTCGGCGCCGATCACGTCGTCGAAGGCCGCGCCGTTCTCGGTCACGTACAGCGGGACCGGTTGGTAGTCGTCGCGCAGACGCACGAGCAGGTCCGTCAGCCCTTCCGGCTGCACCGGCCAGCCCATCGACGTCACCTCGACACCCGGTGGCATTCGGACGCCGGCCCGCACCGGGTCGTCGCTGCCCGGCTCGTCCATCACCAGGTTCGGTCGGTAGTAGTTGATGCCCAGGTGGTCGAGCGGGGCGCCGATCAGAGCCATGTCACCGTCCCGCACGAACGCGAAGTCGGTGACGTCGCGGAACAGCTCGACGACGTCCGCCGGGTACTTCCCCCGCAGCAGCGCGTCGAGGAAGAGCCGGTTCTGCTGACCGTCGTAACGGCGGGCCGCGTCCCGGTCGGCGTCGGTGTCACTGAACGGCACCACCGGCGACAGGTTGAGCGTGACGCCCACCTTGGTCCGCGGGTCCGCAGCGCGCATCGCGGCGGCGGCGAGCCCGTGCCCGAGGAGCAGGTGGTGTGCCGCGGTGACCGCCGCACGCTGGTCGGTGCGACCGGGGGCGTGCATTCCGTTGCCGTAGCCCATGAAGGCGGAGACCCACGGCTCGTTGAGGGTGGTGAACTCCTCAACCTCCCCTGCCAGCGCCTCGTGCACGACACGGGCGTAGTCGGCGAACTCGGCGGCGGTGTCGCGCGCCGTCCAGCCGCCGCGGTCCTCGAGGCGCTGCGGGAGATCCCAGTGGTAGAGCGTGACCAGTGGACGCACGCCGCGACGGTGCAGGCCGTCCACGATGCGTCGGTAGAAGTCGAGACCCTTCTGGTTGACCCGACCGTCGTCCCCGACGACCCGGGGCCAGGACACGGAGAACCGGTAGGCGCCGACACCGAGCCGCGCGATGACGTCCAGATCCTCGTCGAGACGGTAGTAGTGGTCGCACGCGACGAGGCCACTGTCGCCGTTGCGCACCTTCCCGGGGGTGGCGCAGAAGGTGTCCCAGATCGACGCGGCACGACCGTCGTCCTGGGCGGCGCCCTCGATCTGGTAGGCCGCCGTGGCGGTGCCCCAGACGAAGTCCGGCGGGAAGCGCAACATGATGACTCCATTCCGATCGAAAATCTTTCGATCGGAGGCCAGGGTACGGTTCTGCTGGAAGAACGGTCAATGGAGGCACGGATGCCCAACTCCGCCGCACGTCCCACGCTGGCAGCGATCGCCGCCGAGGCCGGCGTCTCGGCGCCGACGGTCTCCAAGGTGCTCAACGGTCGCTTCGACGTCGCCGAGGGAACCCGCCTCCGGGTGCACGACGCGCTCGTGCGCCACGGCTACACCCCACGGCAGACCGAGCCGAGCGGGCTGATCGACCTGCTGGTGCAGGACATCCGCAGCTCGTGGGCCGACACCATCGTGCGGGGCACCGTCGACGCCGCGGCCGAGCTGGGGCTGGGTGTCGTGGTGTCGACCTCACGAGCCCGGTCGGCCAGCGAGAACTGGCTCGACGTGGTGCTCCGCCGGGGGACCGACGGCGTGGTCGCGGTGGTCGATCCGCTGCGGGCCGTGGATCGGGTCCGTCTGGCCGGATGCGGGGTGCCGGTCGTGCTGCTCGACCCGCTCGGCGAGCCGGACGACGGGCTGCCGTCGGTCGGCGTCACCAACTGGCAGGGCGGCCTGATCGCCACCGAACATCTGGTCGGGCTGGGACACCGCAGGGTGGCCGTGATTGGCGGGCCGGAGCCGTTCTGGTCCACCCGCGCCCGGGTAGAGGGCTATCGCGCGGCGCTGTCCGCCGCCGGCATCACCCCGGACGACGCGCTCGTCCGGTACGGCAACTTCAGCGAGAGCTCCGGGCACGAACACGCCCATGCCCTGCTGGAACTCCCGCAGCCTCCGACCGCCATCTTCTGCGGCAACGACGAACAGGCGATGGGTGCGCTGAAGGCGGCCCGTGAGCGTGGCCTGCGAGTGCCCGCCGACATCAGCCTCGTCGGGTTCGACGACGTGCCGGTGGCGAGCTGGCTCAGCCCGGCTCTCACCACCGTGCGGCAGCCGCTCGAGTCCATGGCTGCCGAGGCGGTGCACCTGCTGGCGAGGCTGGTCGGTGGCGGGGCGGTCGGAACCCGTCGCACCGAACTGTCGACGGAACTGGTGGTACGGGAGAGCACCGCCCCGCCGAGGCGCTGACGGCAGCGCCCGGACGGTCAGCGCCCGCGGGGGCGGGCGGTCGACGAACGTTCGACCAGGCGCACCGCCAGCCGAGTGTCCCGTCCGTTCATGGTGGGCCGCCGAATCCGCTCGATCAGGTGCCACACCGCCTGGGCGCCGAGCAGTTCCTTGTCCGCCGCGACCGTGGTCAGCGGCGGAACCGTGTGCGCGGCGATGGCGATATCGTCGTACCCGATGACACTGATATCACGGGGCACCTTCCGGCCCCGCTTGCGCAGGGTCTCCAGAGCCCCGACCGCCGACTCGTCGTTGGCGCAGAACACCGCGGTCGGAGGCATCGGCAGGTCGAGCAGCTCGGCCATCCGCTCGGCCCCGCTGGTGGCGTCGAAATTGCTGCGGCGGACATAATCCGGATCGACGGTCAAGCCGCGCTCGGCCAACGCCCGGCGATATCCGGCGAGTCGAACCTCGGCCGGCAGCACCTCGGGGCGGCCGGTGATGATCGCCGGGGGCGGGTCCACGTGACCGAGGTCGAGCAGGTGGCGGGTGGCGCGGTACGCGCCGGTCTCGTCGTCGTGGCGGACGTAGTCGACCGGGAGCTCGGTCTCGACGTGCTCCAGCAGCACGCACGGCATGCCCGTGTCGATGATCCGTCGTAGGTAGTCGCGATCGCTGGCGTGGCTCAGTACCAGCAGACCGCTGACCTGACGGCGTTCGACCGACAGCGGCAACTGGCCGGCCGCCGGGTCACTGACCTCATAGTTCATCGAAATGTTCAACGCCGCGCAGGCCTGTTGGGCGCCGTACAGCACTGAGGCGAAGTACGGGCTTGCCGGAGAGAACATCTCGCTGACCTGCGATACGAAACCGATAGTGGTCACCGGGACGTCGCTCGTGGACGTCCCGCCACGGCGCTCACGCGGGCGGTAGCCCAGCTCCTCGGCCGCGCCCCGCACCGCGGATCGCGCGGTGTCGGAAACCCAGGTCTTGTTGGCGAAGACGGCGGAGGCGGTGCCGATGGAGACCCCCGCCCGCTCGGCCACCTCCCTCAGCGTGGTCCTGCCATCCACCTTCGGCATGCGCGTCTCCCCCTCGTCCGCCCTCGCCCTCGCGGGCGGTGTGGCCGGCGCCCGGATCGGACCAGGCGACCAGCCGCTACCATCTGACCACACACAGACTAGTTCATTGAAATTCAAGGCCGGAAGGCGATCCCCTGTGAATCGCGTCGAACTATCCCCCACCGCACCTGTCGCCGCCCTGCACACGCCAACCACGACCTACGCCCTCGGTTGGGACGAGACCGAGGCGGTGATACGACCACTCTATTGGGGCCCCAGAATCAGCCTCGTCGATGCCACCACCATACCGGCCTGGTCGTCTCCACAGGGCGACACTTTCGAGGCGCCGCTGGAGTGCGCAGAGGAGTATCCGGTCGAGGGCGGCCGACGGTACGGGGTGCCGGCCCTGGCCGTCCGCTTCCCCGACGGCGACACCGGAGCACGGCTCGTGCCAGTCGACGCCCGGGCCACGGATTCGGAGCTGGTTCTGCGGTTCCAGGACGCGGCGCGACCACTCGCACTCGACCTGCACTTCCGGGTCCAGCCCGACACCGACGTGATCGAACGGTGGTCGACGGTGCGGCACACCGGCTCGCACGGCACGATCGAGGTGCTCCGGCACGACGCCGCCGTCTGGTCCCTACCGGTCCGCGACCAGTACCGGATGAGCCACGTCGTCGGAGCCTGGTCGGCGGAGGGCACCCTGGAGCGGGTCACGCTGCCCGTCGCGGAGACGGTTCTGCAGAGCCGTCGCGGAGTGACCGGGCACCGGGACAACCCGTGGGTGATGATCGACAACGGCGCCGCCGACGAGAATCACGGCGAGGTGTGGTCGGCGGCGCTGGCCACCAGCGGATCGTGGCGCATCACCGTGGCACGCTCGGCCGCCGGTCGCTGTGCCGTACACGGCGGCGCGGGACACGAGGGCGTCGTCGCGACGCTCGCACCAGGCGCATCCCTGACCAGCCCCGTCTTCGCCGCGGCACGCACCGACGGCGGGTTCGGAGCCGCCAGCCGCACCTGGCATCGCTACCAGCGCCGTCACGTGCTGACCCACGCCGGCGAGTCCCGCCCGGTGCTGTACAACTCCTGGGAGGCGACCACCTTCGCCGTCACCGAAGCCGGCCAGCTAGCGCTGGCCCACGCCGCCGCGGCCGTCGGCACCGAACTGTTCGTGGTGGACGACGGCTGGTTCCGCGGCCGGGACAGCGACCGTGCGGGCCTGGGTGACTGGGCGCCCGACCCGGTGAAGTTCCCGGACGGGCTGCGGCCGCTCGCGGACGAGGTCCGGCGCCTCGGCATGTCCTTCGGCCTGTGGGTCGAACCGGAGATGACCAATCCGGACAGCGACCTGTTCCGCGCGCACCCCGACTGGGTGCACCACACTCCCGACCGGGAGGCGACGGTGATCCGACACCAGCTCGTCCTCGACTACGGGCGCGCCGACGTCCGGGAGTGGGCGTCCGCCACCCTGGACGCCGTCGTCCGGGACACCGGAGCGACCTTCCTGAAGTGGGACTTCAACCGGCCGCTCACCGAAGCCGCGCCGGACGCCTGGACCGGACACGCGCGCGGGGTGCACGAGGTGCTGGACCGGCTCCGGGCCGCGCACCCCGAGCTGCGGATCGAATCCTGCGCCAGCGGTGGTGGCCGGGTCGACATGGCGATCCTGCGCCGCACCGACCAGGTCTGGACCAGCGACAACACCGACGCGGTCGACCGGCTGCGCATCCAGCACGGCTACACCCAGATGTACCCCCCGGGAACCATGGTCGCCTGGGTGACCGACAGCCCCAACCCGCTCACCGGCCGCCGGGTACCGCTGCGGTTCCGGTTCCACGTCGCCATGGCCGGGGTGCTCGGCCTGGGCGGGGACCTGACCCGGTGGAGCGGCGAGGAGCTGGCGCAGGCGCGGGCGTTCGTCGACACCTACCAGGAGATCCGGGGCGTCGTCCAGCACGGCGCCCTGTACCGGCTGCGGCCGCCGGCCGACCCGACGCACGCGGTGCAGTACGTGCGCAACGACCGGGTGGTGGTGCTGGCCTACCGGGTCGCCGCGCAGTTCGCTCCGTCCGTCGACCGGCTCCCGCTGCGCGGGTTGGATCCGACCTCGACCTACCGTGACGACGCCGACGGGACGCACCACCACGGCGCCGTGCTGCTGGGCTCGGGGCTGCCGCTGCGCCTGCCCGGGGGCCCGTACGCCAGCACGCTCGTCCGGCTGACCCGCGTCGGGTCGTGACGTGGTCGCCCCGGGGCCCCCCCCGCGCGGGGGCCCGGGGGCCCCCCCCGGACCCCCCCGGCCCAGCCGACGGGGGGGGGGGCGGCCCCCGCCCACCCCCCCCCCCCGCCGGCCGGGGGCCCCGGGGGGGGGGGGGGGGGGGGGCCCCGGGGCCCCCCCGGGGGGGGCCCCCGGGGCCACCGCCCGTTCACGCCCAGGGCATCGACTCGGGCGGGGGGAACGTCGACGTCACCTCGACCGGCTGACCGGTATGGATCGAGGTGCGGGCAGCGTCGATGATGTCGACGACGTGCGCCGCCTGAGCCGCGGCGGTCGGATGCGGGCGGCCCGCCGCGATCGACCGCGCCAGTTGGCGCACCCCGCGGGACCAGTCGATGCCCTGGAACGGCTCGCGGACCAGTGGCTCCTCTGCCGGCGTTCCCGCGAAGGGAGCCGTGGTGACGGTCGCGTCGAACGCCTGGAAGTCGTCGAGGTAGAGCGAGCCGTCGTCCCCGTGGACCTCCACGCCCCGCTGCCGGCTGTGATTCGGCACGTAGAAGTTGCAGGTGAGGCGCAGCAGCGGACCGTCGGCCAACTCGATCAGGCAGACCAGGAAATCCGGGGACCGAACGGTGAAGGGCTCGCCCGTGCTGCCGGATCGGTGCTCGTGCAGCACCGTGCCGTACCCGTAGACCCGACGGGCGGGGCCGAACATGGCGGTCGCCAGCGTGAGGGGATAGACGCCGACGTCGGCCAGCGGGCCGACGGCGTAGAACTCCGCGGGAGCGGGGTGCCAGGTCTCCAGCCGCCCCCAGTTCGCCTCCGCGTAGACCAGTCGGACGGTGCCGAGACCGCCACCGCGCACGATCCGCATCATCGTCTGCGCTGCCTCACCGAGGGTGTTGGCCGGCGCGCAGCTCAGCCGGACACCGCTCTCCTCGGCGAGCCGGACCAGCTCGTGGGCGGAGCCGCCGTCCAACGCCAGTGGCTTCTCGGTGTGCACGTGTACGCCCGCCTCGATGCATCGGCGGATCACCTCGTAGTGCGCCGAGGGCGACGTCAGGTTGACGACCACGTCGACGCTGTCGTCGCCCAGGACCGCGTCGAGGTCGCGATACGCGCGCCCGCCGAACGTGGCGGCCATCGCCGCGGCCCGTTCCGGGTCGATGTCGGTGAACCCGCGGATCTCCAGTTCGGGACCGGGTAGTAGGCGTGCGTAGCTGCGCGCGATGGTGCCACAGCCGACGACGGCAACCCCGAGAGTGTCGATGACAGGTCCTCCTAGTGGTGGCGGACGAGCGCGCGGCTCGCTCCGGCGTAACGGTGGGATGAGGGCGACGGCGGCCACCTGGTGCTCCGGTCGGCCGCCGTCGTGAGTCTCGGGCCTGGGGGCCGGCCCGCCCCGCCGGGCGGGCCCTTCGACTCAGGCCAGGGCGAGTCCGCTGTCCGCGTCGAACAGGCGCAGGCCGGCCGGGTCGAGGCGGACGGAGACGCTCTCCCCCACCTCCGGGTTCACGTCGTCGTCGACGAGCGCCCGCAGCGGGGTCCCGTCGGCGAGTCGCAGCACGACGACGGTCTCGCCGACGAGTGGTTCGACGTCGGTGACCGTGGCGGTCGCGTCACCGCGCCGGCCGAGGCGCACGGCGTCGGTGCGGACGCCGAGGATCGCCGACATCCGGCCGGACGCGGCGACCGCCAGGTCGCCGGGCAGCTCGACGCCGACGCCCGCGACCACCGGCGTCGGCCGGCCGAGGTTCTCCTCGATCGCGACCGGTAGCAGGTTCATCGGCTGCTCGCCGATGAACCTGGCGACGAAGGTGTCGGCGGGCTCGTCGAGAAGGGCCGAGGGCGGGCCGACCTGGTGGATCCGGCCGGCGGACATCACCGCCACCCGATCGGCCAGGGCGAAGGCCTCGTTCTGGTCGTGCGTGATGTAGACACTCGGACGCCCCTTGGCCCGGTGCATCGCCTGGATGTCGCGGCGTGCCTGGTAACGCAGCTTGGGGTCCAGGTTGGACAACGGCTCGTCGAACAGGAACGCGTCCGCGTCCTTGGCCAGGGCCCGGGCCAGCGCGACCCGCTGTTGCTCACCGCCGGACAGTTCGCCGATGCCACGCTGCAGCTTGTCGGTCAGACCCAGCTGAGCCGCGGCGTCGTCGACCCGGCGGTCGATCTCGGCCCGGTTGAGGTTCCGCGCCTGCAGGCCGTAGGCGATGTTGCCGCGCACGTCCATCGCTGGGTAGAGGCCGTAGTCCTGGAACACCATGCCCAGGTTGCGGCTCTGCGGTGGCAGAGCGGTGATGTCCCGGCCGCCGAGCGAGATGCTGCCGCTGTCCGGCGTCTCCAGTCCACAGATCATCCGCAGCGTGGTGGTCTTGCCACATCCGGACGAGCCGAGCAGCACCAGGAGTTCACTATCCGGGACGACGACGCTCACGTCGTCCACCGCGCGCCGGCCGTCGAACGACTTGACCAGGTTGGTGAGGCGCAGTTCCGACATGGTTCCTCCCGCAGCGTCATGATGAGCCATCATCAGTTTCATTGAACTTTTAATGATGTTCGTGTCAGACTAGATCGGGCCCGAATCCCCGTCAACGCCCGGACAGGAGAGCATTCATGACGGCACTGACGGTGCACGGCAACCATTTCCGCCGGCACGGCGCGAAGGAGTTCCTGCTCGCCGACACGGCGTGGGCCGCCGTGCCGCGCTCCGGCGCCGCGGAGTGGGCGGCCTACCTCCGGCACCGGCGCCGGCAGGGCTTCACCGCCGTGCTGATCAGTCTGCTGCCCATCCCGCACGGCCGGTCGATCGGCCCGGACGACCAGGCGCCGTTCGCGGTACGCCCGGACGGCACCTGGGACCTGGACCGACCCGACCCGGAGTACCGGACGGTCGCCCGTCAGCGGGTGGCAGCCGCGGCCGAGGCCGGCCTCACCCCGTTCTGCGTCCCGTTCTGGAACAACTACGTCCCGGGCACGTGGGGAGCCGCGCGCAGCCCCGACACCGTGATGACGACTGGGCAGATCCGCGACCACCTCGACGACGTGCTCGACGCGCTGCGCGACGTGGAGGTGGTATGGCTGGTCAGCGGCGACGACGACTTCGCCGGCGTCGCAGCGCCCGGATGCTACGAGATGGCGGTGCGCCGGATCAGGACGCTGAGGCCCGGCTCACTCGTCGGTGCCCATCCCGCCGTGGCGTCGTTGCCGCCGTCGACACTCGCGCACCGCCTCGACTTCCACTGTTACCAGTCCGGCCACGACAAGGACCACCTCCCCCGCTGCGCCGGCCTCGCCGGCCGGCTGCGGGACAGGCACCGCGCCGCGCCGGTGCTCAACCTCGAGCCGTGCTATGAGGACCACCTCAGCGCGGGCGCCGGGCATCGCCACACCGCGGCGGACGTCCGACAGGCCGCCTGGACCTCGGTGCTGGCCGGGGCCACCGCCGGAGTCGGCTACGGCGCGCACGGGGTCTGGTCCTGGCACCGCGACGGCGACACCTTCACCGACCCGGCGTACGCCGGCGAGCCGGCGGCGGTCGACCGGTCCCTCCATCTCGCGGGCGCCCGCGACATGGCGCTCCTCCGTCGGCTCGTCGAGGACCACGACCTCTTCGACCTGGCGCCGCGGCCGAGCGTCGGGACCTCCGTACCGGTTGCCGCGACCGCGGACCTGGCGACCGTCGCCGCGTTCGTGCCCGCGGGCGTCGGCACCCACATCCCGGTCCCGGTTAAGGAACACCGGGTGCAGATCACCGACCTAAACGAACGTCATCCACGTACGACCGAGCCGACCGTGGCCGCCGGTGCGCCGGCACTCACCATCGCCGCCCGGAGCGTCGACCGGCTGGTGGTCGCGCGTCGCCGATGACGCCGATCAGAAGGGTGCCCGACTGACCTGACCCGCCCGGTCGAGAAGGAACAGCGACGCACCCCCGACCGCCACGTCGACCACCGCCGCGGGATCGGCGACGTGCGTCGGCAACGGCAGAGGCCGCGAATCCGCGCCGACGACCACCTCGACGCCGACAGGGGTCACCGCGACGACGCGCCCGTCGGGCGCGACGGTCGCGCGCCGGGGGACGTCGGCCAACTCCGCGGCACACTCCCACCCCCCTGACGGCGAGCGCCGGTGCACCCGTCGACCGAGCAGGGCCACGCCCGGGTCGCCCAGGAACGCGAAGGCGTCGCCGGCGTACGCGTGCACCCCGGACCGCGCCCAGGACATGCCGCCGTCGCCCGACTGCCACAGCGTGCTCTGTGCGCGCACGTCGTCGTGGGCGACCGCCCACACCTCGGTACGGGACGCGCAGTGCAGCGCCGACGGGGCCCGGACACCGAACGGCGCGGCGCGGCGCGACCACTCGGCACCGGCGTCGTCGCTGCGCCAGAGGCCGCCACCCGGGCCAGCCGCGACGATAGTCTCCCCCCGCCGCGCGACCCGCGCCACCGAGGCGGCGAGCAACACCTCCGGCCCGTCGTCACGGCTGCGCACCACGCCGTGGGGGCCGGCCGTGACGAGGGCGCCCGCCTCGTCCACGACCGCGTCGAGGGTCGGCACCGCCGGCAGCCGCACGTGCGCCCAGCCGTCGGGCCCCAGCCGCCAGGCCCCGGAGTACCGGCTCACCCACCACAGCGCGGCGGACGCCACCAGCCGATCCACGTCGGCCAGCCCGGGCACCACCGCGGGCGGTCGATCCGCCCGGCCGTACCCACACGGTGCGCCGAGCACCACCTCGCCCGACAGGCTCAGCAACGCCAGCGCCGGCGTCGTGGTGACCCGGCGGACCCCCGCCGCGTCGAGCGCCACCACGCCCTCGCTCCCGGCGACGAGCACCGAACCGCCCGTGACGATCATCGCGCCGGGTTCACCGGGCACCCTCCGCCACGGCTCGAACGTGAGGTCCCCGGCGGGAGCACGCCAGATCGTGCCGTCGTCGGTGGCCGCGTACGCGATGCCGTCGGTCGCCGCGGCGACGGCCGCCACCACGGCGCCGGCCGGGCCGGGACACACCTGCCACGCCCGGCCGGCCCCACGGCTGCGGCAGACGCCCGCGGCGGTGGCGGCGAGCACCGCGCCGTCGGGCAGCTCACACATGGCCGTCACCTCACGCGAGGGCAGCCCGAAGCCGGCCGGGGTGAAGCTACGGCCGCGGTCGTCGCTGCGCAGCACGCCGGCACCGACGGTGCCGGCCAGGACGATGCCGTGACTATCGAAGCCCGGCATCGGCAGCAGGCAACTCACCGGTGCCCCGCCGAGCGGCGCGGTGGCCGCCGTCCAGGTGGTTCCGCCGTCACCGGAGCGGGCGACACCGCCCGCGCCGCCTGCGAAGATCCAGTCACCGGCCGCCGCCAGGGCGGTGACGGGCCCCACCCCCGGGTCCAGCCTACGGCCCTCCGCGACGACCACGACCCCGGTCAGGCCCCCGGCGAGCACCCCCGTCGCGGAGGCGGCCAGGCTCCACACCGGCGTTTCGGCGTGCGACGGCCCCCGTACGGTCCGCCAGTCGACCACCAGCGTCTCAACCATGCCCGCCCCTCCTCTGCACCGGAACCACCTGGTGCGCGGTGACCAGGAGCCGCGCGGTGGCCCCGGCCGCGCGGGTCGCGTCCCGCAGCACGGCCGCGGAGTCCTGGACGCCGATAGCCGCGAGGTCCGCGTAGCGGTCTCCGACGACGTCGTACCCGAGGCCGGGCGGGCCCACCTGTACCGCGGCCAGGGCGACCCGTGGTTCACGCCGTCCCCCGTTGCGCACCAGTTGCAGGAACGGGCCCTGCAAACCCCTGGCGACCGCCTCGAATCCGGCTTGCTCGTCCCGGTCCGCCACGAACTCGCCGGCACGGCGCACGGCGGTGACGGCGTCCAACAACGCCACTCCACCGCCGCAGACCACCCCGTCGGTCGCCACGCCCCGCAACAGCCGTACCGCCTTGGCGGCATGCGTCCGTCGCAGCGCCGACTCCACCTCCGTGTGCCCGCCCACCCGGAGCACGCCGACCCGCCCGGCCAGCCGACCCCGGGCGACCCACAGGCGACGTTCGTCGTCCGCGCCGATGTTGGGCGCGGCACCCAGCGCGGCCAGGCGCGTGAGTCGCTCCTTGATCCGCGACTCGTCGGGCTCGTCGACGGTCACGGTGAGGAAGGCGCGTCCGAGCGTGAGCCGGTCCACCCGCCCGAGGTCCTCGGCCGTCGCCGCCGCCGCAGGCCGCCCACCCGGCTCGGACAGCACGGCGGCGGAGCAGAGGGCGGCGAGGTCGGCCAGGTCCTCCTCGTTGCTGGCGGCAGTGAGCGCGGCACCGTAGACGGGAAGGCCGCGCGCCAGGTTCATGGTCAGGGCCGTCGCGGCCTCACCGGTGATGTCGGGCGCCACGACGAGCAGAGGCCGCCCGCGCCCGGCCTCCATGATCGGCGCGACGTCCCGGAACTCGGTGAGCGGAGCGAGCACGATCGCCACCGCGGCATCGGTGAGGATGAGCTCGGCGGTGCCGTGCCGCAGCACGGCACGGTCGGTCGGCCGCCCGCGGAAGCGCGCCCCGGTCAGGTACTCGTGGTCGACGCAGTCCACGTCGACGTCCTCCACGGCCACCGCGCCGTCGGGACCGAGCACGTCGAACATCTCGCCGAGCACGTCGGCCAGCGCGTCGTCCGTAACGGCTGCCCGGGCCAGGCGGGCCAGGGAGGTCTCGTCGGTCAGCGGGCGGGCCCTGGCGACGATCTCCCGGACCGCGATGTCCGTCGCGGCCAGGATGCCGTCGCCGACGCGCACCGCGGCAGCACCCGCCGCGACCATCCGATGCGCCGCCAGCGCGATGTCCCGCGCCAGGACGGTCGCGGTGGCGCCGCCGTCACCCGCCCGGTGGCCGACCGCCGTCACCAGGTCGCGCAGGACGGACGCTCCGGCCCGCAGGCGGGGATCGGCCAGGTGCAC
Source organism: Micromonospora sp. NPDC051300 (assembly GCF_044455315.1). Lineage (NCBI taxonomy): Bacteria > Bacillati > Actinomycetota > Actinomycetes > Micromonosporales > Micromonosporaceae > Micromonospora > Micromonospora sp. NPDC051300. The sequence goes on from NZ_JBITEP010000016.1 coordinate 128,437, forward strand.
CACACGTCGAACGACGGTCGCGGCGTCGTCCAACGCCTCGAACCCGCGACCGATCTGGTTGAGCACGACCGCCGGACGTGGCCCGAGGGTGCCGGCCACGACCCGTGCGAGTGCGAGGAAGCCGGCTGTCAGCGCGGTCGGCGGCCCGGTCACCGGCACGCCCCCATGTCGTCGACGGCCCACCCGGTGTGTCTGTCGAACAGACGCACCCCGGCCGGATCGACACCAAGGCGCACCGGCTCCCGGGGCACGAGTCCGTCCGCCGCGTCGCCGGGCGCCACGACGGCGACCCGCCCGACCCCGCCGACCGCGACGGTCAGGACCGTCTCGTCCAGCAGGGCGTCCACGCGTTCGACCGAGCCGGCCAGGCGACCGTCGGAACCGGCGAGCCGCATCGCCGACGGCAGGATGCCCACGGTGACGGGCCCGTCCGGGACGGCCACCGGTCGGCGGTAGCAGTCCGGTGGCAGCGCCAGCCACGTGTCGCCGATCCGCACGGTGTCGCCGGCCAGTGTCCCGGCGACGAGATTCCACGGGGGCGCGCCGACGAACGCGGCCACGAACGCGTTGGCGGGGCTGCGCAGAAGCTGATCCGGCGTGCCGACCTGTTGGACCCGACCGTCGTTCACCACCGCCACCCGGTCCGCGAGCGCGAAGGCCTCCGCCTGGTCGTGCGTGACGTAGACGGTCGGTCGCCCCTTCTCCCGGTGCATGGCGCGGATGTGCCGCCGCGCAGACAGCCGCAGGTGCGGATCGAGGTTGGACAACGGCTCGTCGAAGAGATAGGCGTCGGCGTCCTTGACCAGGACCCGGCCCAGCGCCACGCGCTGCTGCTCACCGCCGGACAGCTCACCCGGGGGCAGCCCGAGCTTGTCGCCGAGGCCGAGCCGATCCGCCGCGCCGCTCACCCGACGCCTCACCTCGCCTGCGGGCACACCCCGGGCCTGCAGGCCATACGCGAGATTGCCCCACACCGACATTCCCGGATACAGCCCGTACTCCTGGAAGACCAGACCGAGGTTGCGCCGGCGCGACGGCAGCCGGGTGATGTCCCGGCCGCCGAGCTCGATCGACCCGGCGTCCAGCAGCTCCAGGCCACAGATCAGGCGCAGAGCTGTCGTCTTGCCAGAACCGGACGGCCCCAGGATCGCCACCAACTCGCCGGCCGCGACGTCGAGGCTGACCTCGTCCACCACCCGGCGTCCGCCCCGCCGCTTGACGAGGCCGCGCAGCTGCAGCTCAGACATGGGCCACCTGCCGTGTCGGAAGTGACGCCCGGCGGAGCGTCTCGGTCTGCACCAACGCGATGAGAACCGGCACCGCGAGGAACATGCCCCCGACGGAGAGCACCCCGAAGGCGGCGAGCAGAACCCACACCACCGCGCTCGTCAACGCCCCTCCCGGACGCCGCCACCAGGCCCGCACCGAGTTCGCGAGCACCCGTGCGGCGCCCTGCTCCGGGTGCGCCGCGAGTTCGGGGCCCCAGAAGCCGCCGATCAGGAGTGTCAGAAGCGCGAGCCAACCGGCCAGGACCGTGGCCGGCACCGGCGTCGGCAGCGCCAGCAGCCAGAGCAGGAAGCCGAAGCCGGCGTAGAGCGGGCCGAGCACCCGCACTCCCGGCCCCGCGAACTCCCGTACCGCCTCGCGTACCTCGGATATACCGACATGTCCGCCGTCGGCGGCCAGCGCGGCGACCGCGTAGAGCACCGCGGTGCCGGCGGCGAGGGCGATAGCGGTCCATCCGGCGAGCACCAGCCGGACGGCAGTCGGCAGGACGTCACCGAACGCCACCGCCGCGAAGCCGGGCACGAGTTGGAGCGCCCAGAGCAGGTTGACCACGACCAGACGCTCCACCTGACCGGCGAAGACCGCGAACGCCTGCGCGACCGGGCCCCGCGACGAGTCGTCGCGGGGGCCGGTGTCATCCAGGAAGGGCATCGCCTACCTCCTCAGCGCGCGATCAGGGTACGGCCGGAGTCGACGTCGAACAGGTGCAGCCGGCGGGTGTCGACCGCCAGCGGGATCTCCTTGTCGAGGTAGCTGCCGGGGAGGCGGACGCCGAAGCTGGCGACGAAGTCGACCGGGTCACCGGTGCTGGTGGTCAGGTAGACCGAGCTGCCCGTCGCCGTCGGCTCCACGACCGTGACGACGCCCTTGACGGTGTTGTCGTCGCTGACCGGGAACGGCGCCCGCTTGGGCACGTGCAGGTGCTCCGGCCGCACGCCGACCCGGACCAGTCGGTCGGCGTGCGGGGCGAGCGCCGCCGCCTGCCGGTCGTCGACGACGAGCGCGAAGGCATCGTGCTTGAGCACCGTCCGGCCGTCGTCGGCGGTGCGCACCCGGGCGTCGAAGAAGTTGATGCTCGGCGTCCCGATGAAGTGTGCGACGAATGAGTTCGCCGGGTGGTGGTAGAGATCGTCCGGGGTGCCGATCTGCTCGATGCGCCCGCTGCGCATGACGGCCACCCGGTCCCCCATGGTCATGGCCTCCTGCTGGTCGTGGGTGACGTAGACACTTGGTCGGCCCTGCTCCCGGTGCAGGGTGGTGATGTCGTCCCGGGCCTGGTGCCGCAGCTGCGCGTCGAGATTGCTGAGCGGCTCGTCGTACAGGTAGACCGTGGCGTCGCGCACCATGGCCCGCGCCAACGCCACGCGCTGGCGCTCGCCGCCGGAGAGCTGTCTGGGCTTGCGGGCGAGCAGATGGTCGATGCGGAACATCTTGGCCGCCCGCGGAACCCTGGTCCGCACGGTGTTCCGGTCGGCGCCGCGCGAGCGCAGCCCGTAGGCGATGTTCTCGAACACGGTGAGGTGGGGGAAGATGGCGTAGTCCTGGAACACCATCGCGATGTCCCGGTCCCTGGGCCGCACGTCGGTCACCTCACGGCCGGCGAAGTGCAGCTCACCGCCGTCGGCCTTCTCGAGTCCGGCCAGCAACCGCAGGGTCGTGGTCTTGCCACAGCCGGACGGGCCCACGAGGACGAGGAACTCGCCCTCCTCAACCTCGAAGCTGACGTGGTCGACCGCGCGTGTCTCGCCGAAGGTGCGCACGAGTTCGCGTGCGGAGATGCTCATCGGAATCCTCCGGCTAGAAGAGGTCGGGGACGCCGGGCGTGTGTCGCGCGGCCCCGTGGACGTCGAACAGGTACATGCCGTCCGGATCCGGCTCGATGGTCGTCGTCGAGCCCTCGCGGAACGACGGGTCGGCGGCGACCGTGACGTCGGTCGAGCCGACGGTGCCGCGCAGCAGGGTGAGCCGCTCGGCGGGCAGTCGTTCCACCCGTCGGACGTCGAACCGCACGCCACCGGGTGTGCCGATCCGCCAGCTCTCCGGGCGCACGCCGAGGCGGACCTCGCCGTCCGGGACGGAACAGTCGTCCGGCAGCGGCCAGCCGTGGTGGCCGACGAAGACCTGGCCGGTGCCGATGTGGGCGGGCAGCAGCGCCATCGGCGGCGAGCCGATGAACGACGCCACGAACGCGTTGGCGGGCCGGTAGTACAACTCGTCGAACGCCCCGACCTGCTCGATGCGTCCGTCCCGCAGCACCACGATCCGGTCGGCCATGAAGATGGCCTCCTGCTGGTCGTGAGTGACGTAGACCGTCGTGATCGAGAACCGGTTCAGCAGCTTCTTGAGTTCGAGGCGAGTCTGCTCGCGCAGCTTCGCGTCCAGGTTGCAGATCGGCTCGTCCATGAGGAAGAGCCGTGGATGCCGCACGATGCACCGGGCGATGGCGACCCGCTGCTTCTGCCCGCCGGAAAGTTGGTCGGGCAGCCGGCCGAGCAGCAACTCGAAGTCGATGCCCATCACCCGGGCGGTCTCCCGGACCCGCTGCTCCGCCTCGTCCTCGCCCTGTCCGTGGGTGTCGAAGTAGTACTGGAGGTTGCCCTTGCCCTTCATCGAGGGGTAGAGGGCGTAGTCCTGGAACACCATGCCGAGGTCCCGGTCGCCGGGCGCCAGCTCCGTGACGTCCGTCCCGTCGTAGCGCACCCGACCCGCGTCGGGTCGGTCGAGGCCGGCGATGACGCGCAGCAGGGTGCTCTTGCCCGAGCCGGACGGCCCGACCAGGCTGACCGTTTCGCCGTCGGCGATGGTCAGACTGACGGCGTCCAACGCGGCACGCCGGCCGCCGCCCAGCAGACTCTCGTCGCTGACGTGCACGCGGCTAACGTTGTCCACGGTCACTTCCGCCATGTCGGCAGCCCCCTCACTTCAGACCGCGGATGCGGATGCCGCGCAGCAGGTATCGACGGCAGACGACGAAAGTGACGAAGATCGGCAGAGTCTGGAGCAGGCTCAGCACCATCAGGCCGTTCCAGGACACGCCCGCCGCGGCGAGCTGCGAGAGCCGCGCCGACTGCGCGGCGCCGGCCTGGGCCCCGGCGCCCTGTTGTTGCAGGGCGTTGACGAGCGAGTAGATCGTCACCGAGGTGGTCGCCTTGTCGGGTGTCTGCAGGACGAGGAGCTGCCAGATGAAGTTGTCCCAGACCGAGGCGAAGCTGGTGTACGCGGCCACCGCGTAGACGGGCACGCTCATCGGCAGCACGATGCGCCGGAAGATGTTGAACTCACTGCCGCCGTCCACCCGGGCCGCCTGGATCACCGAGTCGGGGATCGTGTCGAAGAAGCCCTTGAACAGAAGGAAGCTGAACGGGACGAACACGGCCGGGAGGATGACGGCCCACGGGGTGTCCCACAGCGTCAGTGTCGGCACCGGCTCGCCGTTGGGCATCTCCGGCGCCTGCGGCAGCGCGAAGGGGAAGTTCTTCGTGAGCAGGAACGTGGGCACCATCACGACGATGAACGGGATCATCAGGGTGCTGATGAAGAACAGGAACGACGCCCGCGCGCCCCGACCACGCTGCATCTTGCTGTTGGCGTACGCGGCCAGGGAGGTCACCGGCAGGGAGAGCGCGAGCGTGACCACCGCGATGAAGATCGAGTTCTTGAAGTAGACCCAGAACGGCTCCTGGATGAACCGTAGTTCGGCGGGCACCCCGTCGAGGCTCGTGGCGAGATCCCAGACGATGCGCCAGGCGGAGAAGTCCCAGTCCCGTGGCCACAGGGTCGGCGGTTCGGCCTGGGCCTCCTCGGCCGGCTTCACCGACGTCACGAGCAGGAAGTAGAACGGGATCAGATGCAGCACGACACCAGACCAGAGCAGCAGGTGCACCCCACCGCGGCCGATCCGGGCACCGGGCGCCTTCTGACCGACCTGAGGGAACAGAGCCATTGGTCAGACCGCCTTCCGCGGGCCGAGGGAACGGAGCCGGGCGACGAGACCGGAGCGTGGGGCGTCCGGATCCTCCCGGTAGACCAACCGCAGCAGGATGACCAGCGCCATCGTCACCGCGAACAGCAGCAGTGACAGGGCGGTCGCGTCGGCGAAACGCAACTGTCGGATGGTGTCGAAGATGTACATGACCACGGTCCGGCTGGCCCCGCCCGGCTCGCCGTTGGCACCGGTCATCAGGACCGGCCAGGCGAACTCCTGCATCGAGGTGATGATGCCGAAGGTCAGCATCAGCACCACGACCGGCCGCAGCCGGGGCAGCGAGATGGTCCAGATCTTGCGCCAGAATCCGGCGCCCTCGACCTCGGCGGCCTCGTAGTAGGACGCGGGGATGCCCTGGAGCGCGGCCATGTAGATCAGGCCCGGTCCGTAGATCACCAGATTGGGCAGCGCGAGCCAGATGAGGACCTGGGACGAACTGTTGAGGAACTGCTGTTCCGGTAGCCCGATGCTGGTGAGGAAGTACTGCAGCAGCCCATATTCCGGGTTGTAGAGGTAGCGGAAGAGCACCGCCCCGGCGATGGGCGACAGGGGCAGGAACCACAGCAGCATCATGATCCGCATCGTCCGCGGCTTCATCTCCATGAGGAAGATCGCGAACAGGATCGGAAGCACGACGGTGAGGATGATGGTGAGCGCGGCGTAGACGAGGGTCACACGCAACGACCGCCAGGCCAGCGGGTCGTCCCAGATGCGCTGGTACGCATCCAGACCCGTGAACTCGACCGGCCCGCGAAGCCGCGCGCTGGTGAAGCTCAGACCCACCGCCGTCGCGAGCGGATACCAGCCCCAGACGAGCTGGAAGGCGACCGCTGGGGCGAGGAACCACCACTTGCTCCACCGTCGGCGGGGCTTGGCGACGTGCTGGCCGACCGGTGCGGCAGGCTTGGCCACGTCTTTGATCTCGTCTTCCGTCAGGACGGCCTGCGGTACGACGTTCACCACCATCCTCCTTTCCGTCGGAGCGTCAGGCCAGGGCCGGCTTGACCGCGTTCGCGTAGAAGGGCGCGAACGTGTTCGCGTGGAAGTCCGGCCCGTTGGTCTTCCAATAGGCGTCCAGGGCCGCGTAGTAGTTGGTCATGTTCTTCTTGAACGTGCCGTCGTCGATGGCCGACTTGAACCCCTTGGACTGGCTGTTCCAGGTCGAGACGGCCTTGTCGACCTCACCTCGGACGTCGGCGCCCGCGTTGAAGTGCAGGGTCGACACCAGGTCGTCCCATGCCTTGTTGGGCGGGCCGGGGTTGGTCTCGACCGCGTACTGCTCGCGCAGCGGACCGGCCGGGCGCGCCAGGTCGGCCTTGAAGCCCTTGAGCAGGTCGCCGGGGTACGCCTCCTCGAGGCTGCCGGGCAGCTTCGGACCGTTGAGGATGGGAACCACGGTGGCGACCGGAAGCTTGCCGCCGCTGGGGCTGGCGCCGTAGACGTCCTTCAGGTCCTTGGTCTTGGCGTAGATCGTGTCGGCGGAGAGCTGCACACCCTCGCGGAGCATGAACGCGTGCAGGCTGACGGCCTTGTCGAGCTCGGCCTTGGACAGGCTCGGCGCGAACGAGACCATCGCCCCGCCGACCTTGCTGTCGACGCTGTAGAGGCCCTCGACGATGGGGAAGGGCACCCAGGTGATCACCTGCTCCAACGGCTTGCCGAGCTTCTTGGCCACGGCCGTCATCGAGCTGGGGTCGGCCGGGTTGGCGAAGAGCTGCGCCGGGTTCGCCAGCCACATCGCGACCTTGCCGCTGACGAAGGCGTCCCGCAGGGCGTCGTCCTTGCCGGCGAAGGACGCGTCGGACAGCACCGACTTGTCCTCGAACTTCATCGCCCGGAAGGTGTCGAGCGCCTTGAGCAGGCTGGGCTTGGCGTACGTCCAGTCGGACCTGACGTTCCAGTTGGACTTCGGGTCGGGTACGTCGGTGACGACCGTGACGCCGGCCTGATTGAGGATCGGCCAGATCCCCCAGGTAGGCATCGCGACGCCCCGGACCGGCCCCGAGGTCACCGCCTTGGCGATCTCGCGCCACTTGTCGATGTTCCAGTCGGGCCCTACTTCGGGGACCTGGACGCCGGCCTTCTCCAGCAGGTCCTTGCGCAGGTAGAAGCCCTGGCCGACGCCGAGGGTCTCGTAGAGCAGGCCGGGAAGCTTGCCGTCGAGGGCAGCGGTCCAGAAGTCGGACGTCGGCTTGGCGGCGGGGGTGAGGTTGTCGGTGTAGCCGTGCTTCTTGGCCGGGCCGGCGACGTCGGCCACCAGACCCTGACCGAACGCGATCGTCATCTGGCTGACGGTCCACTGGGCCACCGCGTTGCCGATGTACATGGCCGGTGCGGTGTCACCGGCGATCGCCGCCTTCATCGCGTCGGCATTCCAGATGTCCTGGTTGATGCGGCTGAACTTCACGCCCGGGTTCTTGTCGAGCCAGGCCTGCAGCGCGACCGCGTACCCTTCGCGGACCGGGCTCTTGGCTCGTTCATCCGCGCTGGGCATCTCCGTGTAGGGGAAGGCGTCGGGCGTGCCGCCGAGCTTGAGCGTCACGTCCACCGACTTGTTGCTGTCGCTGTCGGAACAGGCGGACAGCACGGCGCCGCCACTGACGGCGACGCCGGCGACGGCGGCCATCCGCAGCAGGGAACGGCGGGACAGACCGGGTGTGGACGCGCTGTCGAGAGCCCTCGGGCCCTGATTCGACATGTCACGTCTCCTTTCGCGAGAGGGAACTACCGGTAGGAGGTGGACGCCGTCGCTGGTGCGGCGGAGCCCCGTACGGTGAGGTTCACATCGGCGTAGGTGACTCGCCGGGGCATCTGGGGTTGCCGGATGCGCTGGACGAGATGCCAGACGCCCTGGGCGCCGAGCAGGTGTTTGTCCACCCGAACCGTGGTGAGGGCGGGCACGGTGGTCGTCGCGAGGTCGATGTCGTCGAACCCCACGACGGAGCACTTCCGGGGCACGGAGACGCGCCGGTCCCGGAGGATCTGCATGGCTCCGAACGCTGCGGTGTCGCTTCCGCAGAACACCGCGGTCGGAGGCCGGGGAAGGTCGAGGAGAGCGTTCATGGCCTGGCGGGCCGCTTCGGTGTCGACGTCCGACGCCTCGTGGACATAGGCGGGATCGGGCAGGAACCCGAAGGCGGCGAGAGCGGCGCGGTATCCCGCCGCCCGGTCCCGGGAGCTGATCGACCCACCGCCGCCGATGAAGGCCGGCGCGGGGTTGCGGTGCCCGAGCCGCAGAAGATAGGCGGTCGCGAGGGCGCCACCGCGCCGGTCGTCGGCGCGGACGCTGTCGACCAGCAGGTCGTCGACGGTGTGGTCGATGAGCACGCACGGCACCCCGGCGCGCAGCACCCGCTCCAGCAGGCGTAGTTCGATGCCGCCCAGCACGAGCAGGCCCTGCACCTCACGCCGTTCCACCATCAGGGGCAGCCGGGGGCCGCCGGCGTCCGCCGACAGAACCTCGTAGGTCATGGTCAGGCCGAGGTCGGCGGCGGCACGTTGCGCGCCCTGGAGCACCTGGGCGGAGTACTGGTTCTTAGGCCCCGGATAGTTCGCCGGGCGGGCCAGCAGACCGATCGTCGACAGGCCGCGGACGTCAAGCGTCCCCAACCGGCGGCGGGGCCGGTAGCCGATCTCCGCCGCCGCCCGCAGCACGGCCTCCCTGGTGCGGTCGGCGACGGGCTGCCGGCGCGAGAAGACGCTCGACGCGGTCCCCATCGAGACGCCTGCCAGATCGGCCACGTCCTGCAGCGTGGGACGGCCCGGGGTACGCATGAACACCTCCCTTTCAGTGAATGTTTCACTGAGGTTTCAAGAACATACGCCCGGCGCGTAACGCCGTCAATGGCCCCTGCGCACGTTGTCTGACCGTCCGAGTCGGCCTGGTGCGGTTCGTCCGAGACCCCTACCCTTCGGCACGTCGCGGCGGCTCGGACTGAAATTTCACTAACGCCGGCCCCTCCCGGACACAGGTGCCGACCACTTCCCGATCGGAGCATCATGACCACTGCCGTCATCTTCACCGGCGTCAACGCCGTCGAGATCGTCGACCAGCCCGACCCGACCCCCGGGCCGGGCGAGTTCGTCGTGTCGGCGCACATCTCACTGATCAGCCCCGGCACCGAGGGCATCTGCCTCGGCCGCCTCTTCGATCCGGGCACGCACTGGGACGCGTGGGTGAGGTACCCCTTCGCACCCGGTTACAGCCTGGTCGGCACCGTCACCGAGACCGGCGCGGGTGTGACCCGGGTGCGCCCGGGCGACCGGGTCGCCGTGCGCAAGCCGCACGCGTCCCAGGTGCTCGTGACCGAGAAGGACGACGTCTACCCGGTGCCGCCGGCGGTGTCCGACGAGGACGCCGCCTGGTTTCACCTCGCCACCATCGCGCAGGTGGGGGTGCGCCGCGCCGCGCACCGACTGGGCGACCGGGTGGCGGTCGTCGGCCTGGGTCCGGTCGGCCAGCTCGCGGTCCGGTACGCCCGACTGGGCGGCGCCGACGACGTCTTCGCGGTCGACCCGGTCGGCTCGCGGGTCGACGCCGCCCTGGCCGGCGGCGCCACCGCGGGCTTCGTCGCACCGGTCGCGGAGGCCGTGGCGGCGATCCGGGACAGCACCGGGGGGCGCGGCGTCGACGTGGTCTACGACGTGACCGGCGCCGCCGCGGTCTTTTCCTGCGCCCTCGGGGCGCTGACCCGTTTCGGCCGCCTGGTGCTGCTCGGTGACACCGGACGTCCCGCCGAGCAACGCCTGTCGAAGGAGGTGATCGTCGAGGGGCTGACGGTCGTCGGCGCGCACGACATGCACGGCGAGTTCACCGCGACCGACCAGGCGCCGTGGAACAACCTGCGGATGGGCGAGCTGTTCCTCCGCTATGTCGAGCGCGGCGACATGACCGTTGGGGATCTGGTGACCCACCGCGTGCCAGCCGCCGAGGCGGCGCGCGCGTACGACCTCGTGACCGGTCGGGATCCGTCGGCGATGGGGATCATCCTCGACTGGACGCCGGACTCGAGCGGCCGTTGACGAGCCCGACACGCATCCGTAAAGTGATTTTCATCATTGAAATTTTACTGAAATAATGCACAGCCACCCCCACATCCCCCTGTTCCAGAGAGGCGAAGTATGGACCGGATCGCACCACCACCCTGGCGACGGAGAGTCGCGGCGGCCGGTGTCGGCCTGCTCACCCTGGGCCTCGGTGCCGTGGTCGCCCAGGCCGCCACGCAGACGGCGCCGGGCGGCCCCTCGCTGCGTGACGCCGGCGCCGCCCGCGGGCTGCTGATCGGGGCCGCCGTCACCGGCTCGGCCCTACGGGGCGAGATCGAACAGCCATACCTGGACGCGCTCAAGCGCGAGTTCAGCGCGGTCACGCCCGAGAACGACATGAAGTGGAGCTACCTGCAACCGGAGCCGGGCGCCTTCGACTTCACCGCCGCCGACCGGCTGGTCGAACTCGCCGAGGCCAACGGGCAGAAGGTCCACGGCCACACCCTCGCGTGGCACTCCCAGAACCCCGTCTGGGTGGACCAGCTCACCGACCGGGCGACGGCGGAGCGGGTGCTCGAGCAGCACATCAAGACCGTCGTGGGCCGCTACAAGGGTCGGATCGCCTACTGGGACGTCGTCAACGAGGCGATCGCCGACGGCGAGACCGGCCGGCTGCGGGACTCGGTCTGGCTGCGGACTATCGGCCCCGACTACATCGAGAAGGCCTTCCGCTGGGCGCACGAGGCCGACCCGGCCGCGAAGCTCTACTACAACGACTACGAGAACGGCGACCTGGGCGGCAAGTCCAACGGCGTCTACGACCTGCTCCGAAGGCTGAAGGCCAAGGGCGTGCCGGTCGACGGTGTCGGCATCCAGGCGCACTCGCGACCCGACCGCCGTACCGACGGCGAGTACACCCGCAACCTCAACCGCCTGGCCGCGCTGGGGCTCGAGATCCAGATCACCGAGTTGGACAGCGGCATCGCCCTGCCGGCCACCCCGGAAAAGCTGCAGAACCAGGCGCGGATCTACCGGGAGACGGCCGAGTACTGCCTGCGTCAACCCCGCTGCGTGGGCATCACGACCTGGGGGCTCACCGACAAGTACTCGTGGATCGAGACCGCCGACCCCGGCTACGGCCAAGCGCTGCCGCTGGACGCCACCTACCAGCCCAAACCCGCCTACCACGCGCTGCGTGACGCGCTGCTGGCCCGACCGTCGCCACCCGTCGCACCCACGGACGTCGTCGTCGAGACCGGGGACGGGGCCGTGCGGGTGAGCTGGGCGGGCACGGTCGCACCCGGCAGCACCTACGAGATCCGGTACGGGCCGTCGAGGAACGCGCTGACCAGGACGGTGTCGGTCGCGGACACGACGACCACCCGGATCACCGGCCTGCGTAACGGCCGCGACTACGTCTTCGCGGTCGTGGCCCGCAACGCCCTCGGCGCGAGCGCTCCGTCGGCGCCGGTGGCCGCCAGGCCCGTGGCGCGTCTCGCCCGGCCGGCCTTCGCCGCCCCGCGACCGGACCACAAGACCCTCGAACTGTCGTGGCGGCGGGTGCCCGGAGCCACCGGCTACGTGGTCGAGCACCACACCTCACCGGACGGGCCGACGCAGCGTACCGACGTCGGCGACGTGACGAACTACCGACTCGGCGACCTGACCAACGGCACCAGGTACGACGTGTCGGTGCACGCCTACCACGCCGACGGTGACGGATCCCCCTCCGCCACCCGGACCGCCACCCCACGCACCCGGGCCACGCCCGTCGTGACCGCGCCCGAGACGACCGGCACGATCGCGGTGGACGGCAGGCTGACCGAGACCGAGTGGAGACGCCTGCCGGTCAGCCTCGAGAAGGCCACGTACCGCAGCACCCGGGACCGTGGCCGGGCCGGGGTCACGTGGGACACCCAGCGCATCTACTTCGCCGGCCGGGTCGTGGACGAGACCCGGGTGAACGACTCCATCGACCCGTGGCAGGACGACACCTTCGAGATCTTCCTCAACGGCCGGGGCGACCTGCCGGCGTCCTACGACACCGCCTCGGACCGGCACTACTTCCTGCGGTGGAACGACGACACGCTGCACGAGCAGAACGGCCGGACGGCGGGCGCCACCTACCGGTGGTCGACCACCCCGGACGGATACGCCGTCGAACTGTCGGTGACCTGGCAGAGCCTCGGCATCGTGCCGGGTGAGGCCGGCGCGAGGATCGGCGTCGACTTCGCCCTCGACGACGACGACACCGGAGGCATCCGGGACGGCCAGAAGACCGCGTTCGGCTTCGAGAGCAACTACCTCGACCTGTCCGCGATCGGCAGGGCGAAGCTGACGATCCGCTACGCCACCAGCCACCTGCCGCTCGTACCCCTGGTGGACTGCGTGATCGACAACGGCGACGGCACCCGCACGTCCCGGTTCGGCTACGCGAACGAGAACAACGGGCGGGTCGCCGTCCCGGTCGGCCGGCACAACGCGTTCGACCCGGCGCCGGTCGACCGCGACCAGCCCGGCATCTTCGCGCGCGGCGACCAGGAGCGCTTCTACGCCGACTTCACCGGCGACTCGTTGACCTGGCGGCTGCGCGGCCCGGACGGCCGGACGCGCACCGCCGTGGTGGACGCCGGCACACCGAGGTGCGCGACGATCCCCGCCGTGCCGCTGTACCGCGACGCCCTGTCGACGGGCTGGACGTCGTTCGCCTACAACAGCACGATCGATCCCGCCGCGACCGGCACCGTGCACGACGGGACGAGGGCGATGAGCGTGACCGTCACCGGCGCGTACGGACTCGCCGGGCTGGAGAACAAGGCCGCGCCGCTGCAGCTGACCGAGGACAGCGCCCTGGAGATGTGGATCAACGTAGATCCGACCTCCGGCCCCCGGACCTTCGGCTTCGTCAGCTCCAGCGGTGTCGAGGGTGCGCCGAGTTCCACCCCCGTCTACTTCACCGTCCCGCCGGGCGGCTGGGTGAAGAAGACGTTCAGCCACGCCGACCTCGGCAACGCCGACCAACTCCAGTCCTTCTACCTGCAGGACGTGGGAAACCTGCCGGGCACGCAGCCGCCCGTCCACCTCGACGACATCCGCGTACTCAACGTCAAGGCACCCGAGGAGAACCGATGAAACTCCGATCGACAGCGGCGCTCACCGCTTCGGTGCTGGCCGCCGGCGCCCTGGTCGCCGTCACCCCGCCGGCCCAGGCGGCCGTCGCCGGTTATGTGGCGCTCACCTTCGACGACGGCCCGTCCGGCGACAACACGCGTCGCCTGCTGTCGCTGTTGCAGCAGAAGAACACCCGGGCCACGTTCTTCCTTCGGGGTGACCAGGTGGCCGCGGATCCCGCGCTGGCGCTGGCCACCTATCGGGCCGGGCACGACATCGGCAACCACTCGTACACCCATCCCGCGCTGAGCACGCTGTCCGACGACGCGGTGCGGTCCGAGCTGCAGCGGACCAACGACGCGCTGGCCGCCGCGGGCATTCCGCGGCCCTCGCTGTGGCGTCCCCCGTTCGGTGAGGTGGACGACCGGCTGAAGGCCATCGGGGACAGCTTCGGCATGAGCCAGGTCGTCTTCGACAACGTGCCCGCCGACTACGAGGGCGGCCCGAAGGCCGAAGCCCAGTACATCTGCGACTTCGTCGTCGCGCACGCGCAGGACCAGTCGATCGTCCTGCAACACGACTTCGTCGGCGGCACTGTCGACGCGGTCCCCTGCATCGTCGACGGCCTGCGCGCCAGAGGGCTGGAGCCGGGCCGGTTGGTGCCGAGCGCGACCCAGGGGCCGCTCTCGTCCAGTTTCGCCCGAGTGGTTCCCTGGGACAGCCCGTCGCCGTCGTCGCCGACGCCCTTCAGGACGGTCCGCAACCCCGTCCTGGACCGGGACAACTACTACGCCACCCGGTCGACGGACGCCTGGATCAACTCGAGCGTCTACCAGACCGCCTACTTCAAGTTCGACCTGACGGGGGCCGGGCCGGTGACCTCGGCGAAGCTGCGCCTCTACCGGGCGAACACCGAGTCCGGCCAGGTCACCGTCGACGCCCGTCGGGTCGACGACGACAACTGGTCCGACAGCGGGCCGCTGCCGGCGGTCGGCCCCGTGGTGGGCCGCACGACGGCCCCGGCCGCTCGGGGCTGGATCGAACTCGACGTCAGCGACTACGTCCGCGGCGCGTCGGGCGACCAGACGCTGACCATCGCGGTCACCAGCAGTTCCGTCACCTGGACCAGCTTCCACTCCGCCGACAACGGCGCGGACAAGCCGGAACTGGTCCTCAACTGAGCGGCTCGGCCGCCGCACCGCACGGTGCGGCGGCCGAGCCCTTCCCGCTCCAGGATTGGCGAACCACACCGATGGTCACCACGCACGATCTCGGCGGCACCTGGAGCCTCAGGATGATCACCGCCGGTGAGGGCGCACCAGCCCTACTGACCGATGCCCCGATCTCGGGTCAGGTCCCCGGCTGTGTCCACCTCGACCTGCTCGCGGCCGGCCTGATTCCCGACCCCTACCTCGACGACCACGAGGACCGGCTGCACTGGGTCGGCACCTCGACCTGGCGCTACGACCACGACTTCCACCTGCCCGCCGACCCCGGCGCCGACCGGGTCGACCTGGTCTGCGACGGGCTCGACACGGTCGCCGAGGTGCGACTCAACGGTAGGACGGTGGCCCGAACCCGCAACATGCACCGCGCCTACCGCTGGCCGGTCCACCACCTCCTGCGGGCGGGTGCGAACACGCTCAGCGTCGTCTTCCACCCTGTCGACGAGGAGGCGGCCCGGCTCCGGGACACGCTCGGCGACCTCCCCCGCAGCTACACCCACTCGTACAACTTCGTCCGCAAGATGGCCTGCAACTTCGGCTGGGACTGGGGCCCGGACCTGACGACGGCCGGGATCTGGCGCACGATCGGGTTGCAGCGGTGGCACGACGCCCGGCTGGCGCGGGTCCGCCCCCTCGTGACCGTCGACGGGGACGTGGGGACGGCGCGCCTGGTGGTCGACGTCGAACGCACCCGACCGACTCCGCTGACACTCGAAGCTTCCGTCGCCGGTCACCGGGCCGTCACCACGCTGGACGCCACCCAGACCAGCGGCGAGGTCGTCCTCATCGTGCCGAGGGTGCGGCGGTGGCACCCGCACGGTGCCGGAGAGCAGGCGCTGTACGACATCGACCTGACGGTGAGCGACGAGCGGGACGTGCTCGACACCTGGTCGGCCCCGATCGGCTTCCGGTCGGTCCACCTGGACACGAGCGCCGACCCGACCGGACGGCGGTTCTCGCTGCACGTCAACGACGAGCCGCTCATCGTCCGCGGCGTCAACTGGATCCCCGACGACTGCTTCCCGAGCCGGATCACCGTGCGGGACCTCTCCGAACGGCTCCAGCAGGCCCGCGCCGCCGGCGTCAACCTGGTACGGGTCTGGGGCGGCGGCGTCTTCGAGAGCGACGACTTCTACCGCCTGTGCGACGAGATGGGACTCCTCGTCTGGCAGGACATGCTCTTCGCCTGTGCCGCCTACCCCGAGGAGCCCCCGATCCGGGACGAGGTCGAGGCCGAGGTCACCGACGCGGTGCACCGGCTGGCCCCGCATCCGAGTCTGGTGCTGTGGAACGGCTGCAACGAGAACATCTGGGCCCAGCGGGACTGGGGTTGGGGTCCCGGCACCGAGGGACGCACCTGGGGCCTCGGCTACTACCTCGAACTGCTGCCGGACCTGCTACGACGCCTCGATCCGACCCGCCCGTACTGGCCGGGCAGCCCGTTCTCCGGCGCCGACGACCACCCCAACGACCCCGCCTTCGGCACCAGCCACCTGTGGTCGGTGTGGAACGACGTCGACTACGTGCACTACCGGGACTCGGTGCCCCGATTCGTGGGCGAGTTCGGCTTCCAGGGCCCGGCCGCGTACGCCACGCTGCGACGGGCCATCAGCGACCAGCCGCTGACCCCCCGCTCCCCCGGGATGCTGTCGCACCAGAAGGCCGAGGACGGCTACGACAAGCTCGACCGCAGCCTCGCCGCGCACTTCGGCGTCCCCCGGGACTTCGACGACTGGCACTTCCTCGCCTCGCTCAACCAGGCCCGTGCGATCGACCTGGGCATCGCCCACTTCCGCTCGCACGCCCCGCGGTGCACGGGAACCATCCTGTGGCAGTTGAACGACTGCTGGCCCGTAACGTCGTGGTCGGTCGTCGACGGGGACGGCCGGCAGAAACCGGCCTGGTACGCGCTGCGCCGCGCGCACGCGATCCGGATGCTCACGGTGCAACCACGCGCCGGGGGCCTGGCGGTCGTACTCGGCAACGCGGGTCGGCAAACCTGGACCGAGTCCGTCCGGGTGACCCGGCGACGCCTCCGCGACGGAGCTGTTCTGGCCGGCGGCCGCCTCACCTTGACCGCCGGACCGGGACAGAGCGCCGAGGCGCCCCTCCCGCCCGACCTCACCGACACCGACGAGCCACTGGCGGAGTTCGTCGTCGCCGAGACGGCGGACCACGGCCGGACCCTCTGGTTCTTCGCGCCGGACCGGGAATTGCACTATCCGCGGGCGAGCTTCTCCGCCTCCGTCACGCCGACGGGGGACGGGTACCGGGTCGTCCTGCACGCCCACACTCTGCTGCGGGACGTGACGTTCTTCCCGGATCGGCTTGACCCGGTGGCGACGCTCGACGACAACGTGGTGACCCTGCTGTCCGGCGAGTCCCGGACCTTCACCGTACGGTGCGGTCCCCTCCCCGAGCCTCGCCTGCTCGCGGCCGCGCCGGTGTTGCGCTGTGTCAACGACGGGGTGCTCGTCCGGTTGGCCGAGGGTGCCCCGGCCGACGAGCCGGATCCCCGGACGATGGCCGACCGCTGAGGGCGGGCGCCGTCCCGGCGTGCCGATCGGGCGTTGACCCGTCCCGGCACGCCGGTCGTGGGGGTCACCGGGCCGGGTGTATGGGCGCGGCGGCCGAACTGGCACCCCGGGCGGCGACGAGAGCTTCGGTCACCCGATCGACGTTCGCGTCGATCCGCTGCCGGCGGGGATCGGCGTCGAACCAGGCCACGATCTCCCCCGCCCCCTGCCGGAACGGGACACGCGGCCGGAACGAGGGCACCAGCGACCTCAACGTGCTCAGGTCGTACGTGGCGGAGTGCGCCTGATTGTCGAGAAGCAACTCCCCCCAGCCTGGGTCGGCGGCGGCGATGACGTCGGACGGGACGTGCACGATCCGGGCCGGCACGCCGGCGGCGTCGGCGAGGTGCCCGACGATCTGGTCCCAGGTGAGCAGATCGTCCGAGAGGATCTGGATCGCCCGTCCGACGGCTCCCGGATGCCCGAGCAGCGGCACGAAGCCCGCCGCGAAGTCGGTGTGGTGCGTCAGGGTCCACAGCGAGAGCCCGTCGCCGTGCACCACGACCGGGCGGCCGCGCCGCAGCCGGGCGAGCGCGGTCCAGCCGCCGACCAGGGGAACCAGCGTCCGGTCGTACGTGTGGCCGGGTCGGACGACGGTCACCGGCAGACCGTGATCGGTGGCGAGCAACCTCTCGCAGGCGATCTTGTCGCGTGCGTACCGCCAGGTGGGCTCGCCCAGCGGACTCGACTCGGCCAGCGGCAGGCGCGTCGCCGGGAGTTGGTAGACCGAGGTCGTGCTGATGAAGACGTACTGCCCGGTCCGGCCGGCGAAGAGGTCCAGATCAGTTTGGACGTGGTGCGGGGTGAAGGCGATCCAGTCGACCACCACGTCGAACTCCCGTCCGCGCAACGCCGCGCGGACCGCGGGCGCGTCGCGATGGTCCGCGCGGAGCGCCTCGACTCCGGCGGGAAGGGGCCGGCTGGTCACCCCCCGGTTGAGCACGGTCAGCTCATGTCCGACGCGGACCGCCTCGTCGGCACACGCCGAGCTGATCACCCCACTGCCACCGATGAAGAGCACTCGCATCGCCATCCACGGTTCCCTTCGTGCGCAGACCAGACTGGACAGGTCTCCCGACCAGGACCAGCCGACAATCGAAATTCTTTCGATCGTCGGGACGGTAGTGGTACGCCGTCCACCCGGTCAATCAACCCTCGGCCGTCTCGCGCCGAGCCACCTTCGGGACGAAGAGTGTTTTCAATAAAATTTTAGCGTTAACATGCCGGAGTTCATCATCCGATCGCCCGGTCAGGAGACCCCTCATGGTCGCTGAGACGCCCCCCATGGGTTGGAGCAGCTGGAACACCTTCGCCCATCACATCGACGAGGCGGTGATCCGCGAGACGGCGGATGCCCTCGTCGCGACCGGACTACGCGACCTGGGATACCGCTACCTCAACATCGACGACCACTACCAGGGTGGCCGCGACGCCGACGGGCGCATCACCCACCACCCCG
Source organism: Micromonospora sp. NPDC051300 (assembly GCF_044455315.1). Classification (NCBI taxonomy): domain Bacteria; kingdom Bacillati; phylum Actinomycetota; class Actinomycetes; order Micromonosporales; family Micromonosporaceae; genus Micromonospora; species Micromonospora sp. NPDC051300. Next base: position 147,067 of record NZ_JBITEP010000016.1, read on the forward strand.
AACGCTTTCCGGGCGGAATCCGCGCTCTCGCGGACTACGTGCACGAGCGGGGCCTCAAGTTCGGGCTCTACTCGGACGCGGCGGAGCGCACCTGCGGAGGCGAGGTGGCCAGCTACGGCAATGAGGATCTGGACGCCCAGACGTTCGCCGACTGGCAGATCGACTACCTGAAGTACGACTACTGCCACGCCCCCGAGGACCGGGGCGCAGCGGTCCGGCGCTACACGGCGATGGGCCGGGCACTGCGCGCCACCGGGCGCGACATCGTCTTCAACGTCTGCGAGTGGGGCGGACGCCAGCCGTGGGAGTGGGCGGCACAGGCCGGAGCTCACATGTGGCGCACCACCGGAGACATCTGTGACTCCTGGCAGGGCGGAAGTGGTGTGTACGAGCACGGCATCGAGGAGATCGGCTTCGAACTGCAACGCGGCCTGGAGCGCCACGCGGGCCCCGGCCGGTGGAACGACCCCGACATGCTGGTCGTCGGCATGCGCGGGCGAGGGAACGTCGCCGGCAGCATGGGCTTTGCGGGCTGCACCGACGACGAGTACCGGACGCACTTCGCGCTCTGGTGCATGCTAGCCGCTCCACTGATCATCGGTGCCGATGTCCGGAGCCTCGACGACGTCTCGCTCGAGATCCTGTCCAACGACGAGTTGATCGCCGTCGACCAGGACGGTCTCGGCCGGCAGGGCCGCCGGGTCGCCACCCGGGACGGGTTGGAGATCTGGCTCAAGCCGCTGCTCTTCGGTGACGTGGCGGTCGGTCTGTTCAATCGCCGCGACGCCGAGGCGAGCGCGACGGCCTCCTGGGCTGATCTCGACATCACGGGACAGTACGTGGTGCGCGACCTCTCGACGCACAAGGATCTCGGCGTACGCGGGGGCTCCTCCGCCTCCGTCGACGCCGACCTGCCGCCGCACGGCTGCGCGGTCTTCCGGCTGACTCCGCAGGGTGACGCCGAGGCGGCCGTGCACCGGCCCGGATGACTTCCCTGCTTATGGAAGCTGACGCCCCGGCTACCGGCAGGTGCGCGTCAGCCGTCGATCTCGGTGGGGACGGTCGGGTCGCCCACGTGGACCGGCGGGCGGGGCTCCAGGATCCGGCGCCGGCGCTCGGACAGGGTGGCCAGCCAGGCGGGGTCGTACACGTAGCCGAACCGACTGCCGCCCCAGGCGGGCCCGTAGCGGTAGATCAGCACTCGCCGCTCCCCGGGATTGGTGCGGCTGGATCCGCCGTGCATCAGGCTGTCGGTGAACAGCAACGCGTCACCGCGCTCCAGGTGGATCTCCACCGCGCCGGGCAGGGCGTCCATCCGGTCGCCGCGGTCATAGTCGCCGGCCAGCGGGTGGGGCAGGTTGGCCTTGTGCGAGCCGGGGACCACCATGGTCGCGCCATCGCCGGGGCCGACGTCGGTGAGCGCGACGATGATGTTGACCTGGCCGCACCGGAACACCCCGTTCGCGTACCCGTACGCGCAGCGCAGCGGGCTGTGGTACCCGCCGGAGTGCACCGGGTGATGGCCACCCGCCGTACGGATCGAGGCGATCGACTCGTCGATGTAGACGCCCTCCACGTGGCTGTCCACCTCACCGGCGTAACGGCGCACCCGCGCGATCCAGCTCGGGTGGTCGATGAGTTCCTCGAACGGCGTCCCGGCGGCCACCGCCTGGTGCAGTTCGAAGCCGGTCTCCGGGGTGTAGTCGCGGCGCTGCCCACCTCGGTGCCAGCCGCCCCGGGGCAGGCGGGCCGGGAAGGCGTCGAACTCGGCGTCGAGGCGGTCGGCCAGGTCGGCAGGCACGGCCTGCCGCAGGATCTGATAGCCGTTGACGTCGAAGAGGAAGTCGTCAAGGGCGGTGGGCTGCTGGTCGGCGGCATCGCCCCAGACAGACGAGGACGGGTGGACGTCGGGCGCGGATGGCGTGGCCACGTGTGGCTCCTCGGTCGGTGGGTCACATGTCCCCCCAGCGTCGTCTCCCCGATCCGCTGAAGCAGGGCCGCAATATCGCCGACCCGGTGCGTATCCTCAAGGTCATGCTGTCCGCGCGGCCCGCCGTTCACGACATCGGGCTGCTGGCGTTCGAACTGTCGGGTGATCCCGCGATCGGCGCGCATCTCCACCCGGAGCTGGAGTTCAATCTGCTGTTGCACGGCGCGGCGCACTACGAGACGCCGGCCGGGCAGTGGACGCTGCCGCCGGGGCGGCTGACGGCTTTCTGGGGCGGATACCCGCACCGGCTCTGCGGCAGCGGTCCCCTGCGAATGCTCGGCGCGACACTGCCGGTCAGCGCAGCCGGCCATCCCGTCCTGGCCGAGACGGTCGACGCCCTGCTGGCCGGTCAGGTGCTCATCGGCGCGCCCGACGAGGCGCCGGCCGACGAGTTCCATCTGCGCCGCTGGGGGGACGATCTCGCCTCCCGCTCGTCCCGGGCGATCGAGGTGTGCCTGTTGGAGATCCAGGCGCGGCTGGCCCGTCTGGGCGCAGGCGCCCGGGGCCGTGCGACAGCCCCGGCGCGATCCCGGTCCGCGGAACGGTTGCTGGCGGTGGTCGCCCGCAACTACACCGAGCCGCTACGGGTTGCCGACATCGCGCGGCGCGCCGGTGTGCATCCCACCTACGCCGCCCGGATCTTCCGGGAGACATTCGGCCTGCCGCTGTGGGCGTACGTCGAGCGGCTACGCGTCGGCCACGCGCAGCGCCTGCTCGTCACCAGCGATCGGCCCGTCGACCGGATCGGTCACGAGTGCGGTTACGGGGCCCGGTCGAGCTTCCTCCGGGCGTTCCGCCACCAGACAGGGCAGAGTCCGGCGGAGTATCGCCGGCAGAGACGCGCCGCGGATCTGTCGTGGCCAATTCCGGCCAGGGCACGAGCCGGCCGGGCTGCGCCGTCGCACCTGTGCGCCGACGAGCCGCGCGGCCTGCGCGGCGGGGACCCGACATAGCCCCTGCGGCGTGCCGAGGAGCAACACGGGCGCGCGATTCGGCCTACCGTCAGGATGCGGAGGGCGGACTCAGCAGCGCCACCGGACGGATCCCGCACACCGCTCATCACCGTGCTTCTCCGGCGTTACCTCGAGGGTTCCCTCGGCTCCGTCACGCCACGATCTCAAGCCGCCGGACCACGGGCGGAAAGGCTTCTCACGTTGCAGGACGGGCCACTTCCGCACCACGACAGCTTGTTCAGTCTTCAGGTTGACGTGCGACGAGCACGCCTCTCGCGCGATCCCTAACCGTTCGGCGCGCCATGCCCCCGTGCCGCCCCCTCCGCACTACTCACGTTGTCCGTGCTCGACGGCCTCCAGCACGCACGCCGGCGGACCTGTCAACCCGATCTGGTGGCCCCTACGCCCGGTTGACCACCCGCCTACCCAACCGCGCTGAAGGACTGAAATCTAAAGTCATCGTTGCGTTCCGGTAGCGCAGGGCAACACGGATGACATATTTTATTACTGAACGGTTCAACTGAAAGAAACATCTCCAGCGATCAGAGAGGACCAACCGTGAACGCATCCCCCTCGTCCGAGCGGGCTCGCGGCATCGGCCGCCGCGGTCTCCTTCTCGGCGGTCTCGCCACCGCGGCCACCGCGGCGCTGTCCGTCGCCAAGCCGGGCGCCGCCTTCGCCGACGAGACAGTCGGCGGAGTGGCCTTCCAGACCGGCTACCACAACGGGTACTTCTACTCGTTCTACACCGACATCCCCGGGTCGACCACGATGTACCTGAAAGACGGCGGCGAATACGCCGTCAGCTGGAACAGCACCGGCAACTCTGTCGTCGGCAAGGGATGGGACCGGGGCAGTTGGCGCACCGTCAACTACGAGGGCTACTACGCCCCGAGCACCGGCGGCAGCTTCCTGACTCTCTACGGATGGTCGGCCAACCCCCTGATCGAGTACTACGTCATCGACAACTGGGGTGGCGACTGGGCCGGCTGGAGGCCGGCGCCAGGTGTCTGGAGGGGCACCGTCGATGCCAACGGCGGCACCTACGACATCTACCAGGACACTCGGTACGACGCCCCCTCGGTCGAGGGCACCAAGACCTTCGACCAGTTCTTCAGCGTCCGGCAGTCACCGCGTACGGGAGGCTCGATCACCACGAACGACCACTTCACCGCGTGGGCCAACCTGGGCATGAACCTCGGCTCGTTGGACTACTACATGATCGTCGCCGCCGAGGGCATCAACGGCAGCGGCAACGCCGACATCCACGTCAGCTGACCCCCACCGCCACGACACCAACAGCCCGGCCCCGCCCAGCGTCCACTGGCCGGGGCCGGCTCGCACACACCATGAAGCCGGGTGAGGCCGGCCTCAAGCATGGCCGCACGGCCCGCTCAGCGGTGCGCTCGATCGACACTACGACACCGTCGCTCCCGCGATCGGACGCCGGTCACACCCACCATCGACCGGGCACACCGCCAGCGACGAGCGGGCGTCGTCGGAGGCGAGGAAGACCATGACGGCGGCGGCCCCCGACCCGCCCTCTCGGTGGTCGTGAGCACGGGCCGCGTCACCATCGCCGTGCTGGTCCGCGACAGGTTCGGTGTGGGGCGGGCACTGGTCTCCCGGTCCGATCGCCCCCCCGTTACCTTTTTGATCGTCCCCAGCCGGGGACCCTCGGTCGCCCGGCCCGGTATGACTTCCTGCCCCTGTCGTTCGGATGATCCGGGGGGTGT
>NZ_JBITEP010000017.1:0-59235 GCF_044455315.1 Micromonospora sp. NPDC051300
TCCGATGCCTCAAACGCTACGTCGCCCGCGAGCTCTACCAGATCATCACCTCAAACGATCTTAAACTCGCCGCTTGACATCCATAGGAGCATCCCCGCGACGGTCCGCTCCCTTTCCCGCCCGGTCCCTCGGCGGGCCGGTCCGGGCTCGGCATCCTAGCCGCCGCGCCGGGCCGGAGCCGCACCTCGACCGAACCGCCGACGGGGCTCCGCGTGCCGCCCTAGCGTGCAGGCAGCGCGGGACGAGCACGAGGAGCAGCGGGGATGAACCAGGCCACCGACCCGGCGACTTTCGCCGCCGGCCTGCGCCGCGTCGACGCGGGGGCGCTCGACATCGGGTACGTCGACGCCGGTCCCCCGCGCGGCCCGGTGGTGGTGCTGCTGCACGGCTGGCCGTACGACATCCACAGCTTCGCCGAGGTCGTGCCGCTGCTGACCGCGGCCGGCCGGCGGGTGCTCGTGCCGTTTCTGCGCGGTCACGGCGCGACCCGGTTCCGCTCCGCCGACACCGTGCGCAACGGTCAACCCGCCGCGCTGGCCCACGACACGGTGGCGTTCCTGGACGCCCTCGGCGTGGACACGGCGACCCTTGCCGGGTTCGACTGGGGCGCCCGCACGGCCGACGTCGTCGCCGCCCTGCTCCCCGAGCGCTGCACCGGGCTGGTGTCGGTCAGCGGCTACTTGATCGCGAGCCAGGCGTCCGGCCGCGTGCCGTTGGCCCCGGCGGCGGAGCTCTCCTGGTGGTACCAGTTCTACTTCGCCACCGACCGGGGCCGCGACGGCTACGCGGGTCACCGCCGCGACTTCGCCCGGCTGATCTGGCGTACCGCGTCGCCGCGTTGGGCGTTCGACGAGGCGACGTTCGCGCGCAGCGCCGCGGCCCTGGACAACCCGGACCACGTGGACGTCGTGATCCACAACTACCGGTGGCGGCTCGGCCTCGCCACCGGCGAGCCGCGCTACGACGAGTGGGAGGCAAGGCTCGCCGACGGTCCGGACATCGGCGTGCCCACCATCACGTTGGAGGGCGACGCCAACGGCGCGCCGCACCTCGACCCCTCGTCGTACGCGACCCGCTTCACCGGCCGCTACCAGCACCGGACGGTCGGCGGCGGCGTCGGTCACAACCTGCCGCAGGAGGCGCCCCGGCAGTTCGCCGACGCGGTGCTGCAGGTCGGCGACTGAGCACTCCGCTTGACCAGGCCCGCGCCGCGCCATACGGTGAAGTTGAACGTGTTCAAATACCGGTGCGGTGCGGAGGACCATGAAGATCGTCATTCCCGGTGGCACCGGGCAGGTCGGCACGATCCTGGACCGGGCGCTGACCGCCGAGGGCCACGACGTGGTGGTGCTGACCCGCACGCCGAGGGGCGAGCGCCAGGTCCACTGGGACGGTCGCACGCTCGGCGACTGGGCCGGGCGGATCGACGGCAGCGACGTGGTCGTCAGCCTCGCCGGGCGCAGCGTGAGCTGCCGCTACACCCCGCAGAACCTCGAGGCCATGATGCGCTCGAGGGTGGACTCGGCACGGGTCGTCGGCGAGGCCGTCGCCCGGGCCGCCCGACCGCCCCGGGTGTGGATGCAGATGAGCACCGCGACGATCTACGCGCACCGCTTCGATGCCGCCAACGACGAGCACGACGGCCTGATCGGCGGCGACGAGCGGGGCGTCCCCGGCTACTGGGCCTACAGCGTCGAGATCGCCCGCAACTGGGAGGCCGCGCAGGAGCGGGCGACGACGCCGCACACCCGCAGGCTCGCGCTGCGATCGGCCATGGTGATGAGCCCCGACCGTGGCGGCGTGTTCGACGTGCTGAGCCGGCTCGCGCGACTCGGGCTCGGCGGGCCGGTGGCCGGGGGCCGGCAGTACGTCTCCTGGATCCACGACCACGACTTCGTCCGCGCCGTCCGGTTCCTGATCGACCGCGACGACCTCGCCGGCGCCGTCAACCTGGCGGCGCCGAACCCGCTGCCGCAGCGGGAGTTCATGCGTGAGCTACGGTCCGCCTGGCGGGTGCCGGTCGGCCTGCCGGCGACCCGGTGGATGGCGGAGGTCGGGGCGTTCGCCATCCGGTCCGACACCGAGCTGCTGCTGAAGAGTCGACGCGTCGTCCCCGGCCGGCTCACCGACGCCGGATTCACGTTCCGCCGTCCGCGGTGGCGGGACGCGGCCGTCGACCTGACGGCGCGGCGTCGCCGCGCCTAGCCCTGCCGCCCGCGACAATTGCGGCGACGTCGGCAGCCGTTTCCGCGATGATGGCCGGCATGGACGCCGACGGGGTCGAGGTGGTGGTCGCCCACAGCGAGCGCGCGACCCTGCGCGTCGGCGACGTGTTCGTGAAGGTCGACGCGGACCGGGCCCGCCTGGAGGTCGAGGTGGAGGCGATGGCCAGGGCGCCGGTGCCCACTCCCCAGGTCCGGTGGCACAATCCGCCCGCGCTGGCGCTCGCCGCGCTCCCGGGGACCGCGCTCGGCCGCCTCAGCAAGCCCTCCACCGCCTCACCTGCCGCGTGGGCGGCGGCGGGCGCGGCCGTCCGGACGCTGCACGACGCGCCGCTGCCGCCGTGGCCCGGACGCGACCGCGACGAGTTGGCGTCGGGCCTGGCCGACGAGTGCGAATGGCTCGTCGCCCACGACGTCCTTCCCGCCGAGGTGGTCACCCGCAACCGCCGGCTCGCCGAGACGGCGCTGCGCCCGTGGACGCCGGTGTTCATCCACGGCGACCTCCAGGTCGACCACGTCTTCGTCGCCGGCGACGAGGTCACCGGCATCCTCGACTGGTCCGAGGCGTCCCGCGGCGACGCGCACTTCGACCTCGCCATCCTCACGCTCGGGCACCCGGAGCACCTCGGCGACGTCATCGCCGGTTACGGCGCCGACGTCGACCGTGACCTGGTCCGTGCCTGGTGGTCGCTGCGATGCCTGACGAACGTCCGCTGGCTGGCCGAGCACGGCTACGGCTCGCCGGACGACTTTCCCGAGGTGGCCGTGCTGCGCTCGCAGCCCTGAGGCGGCACACCGACGCACTCGGGGTCAGCAGCCGAGCCGCCTGGTCGACAGGGCGATGTCGTCGATCCAGAGGTCGAACCGGCCGGGCGTCGTGCCACCCTGGTAGAGCTGCCAGCCGATCTTCACGGTGTCGACGGTCGGCAGCACGAAGGGTACGTCGTTGCCGCCGTGCTCGGTGGTGGAGGCGGTCAGCTCCGGGTTGGCCACGCCGTCGATCCACACCGCGACGCGGTTGTCCCGCGCGTCGAGCGTCCACTCGACGCACTGCCAGGTGTCCTCGGTGACCGGGGCGGACTCCCGCCAGTCGGTCCAGTCGCCGGTCGGGCCGCCGTCGGCGCCGATGCCCCAGAAGGTGCCGGGGACGGTGGGCGCGTACTGGCCGCCGACCGGGCGCACAACCTCCGCGCTGCCGGCGCCGGTCGCCTCCACAAGCGTGAAGTGCGCCCAGTCCGGGGCGGTGGGGAAGGCGTCCACGCGCAGCCGCATCCGTCCGTAGAGGCGGCTGCCCGGCGCGGCGAGGTCGTCGACCCGCAGGAAGGCGCGTCCGTTGTCGACGGTGTGGACGTGCAGCACCCGGTTGCCGTGGCGCCCCCGCTCGACGGTGAGCGTGCCGTGGCGGGTGTCGACTCCCCAGTTCAGGGAGCTCGGCCCGCCGGCGGGCAGGCGCTCGAAGTCCTCGCAGAAGAGCAGGCCGGGCCGGCACGAGCGCGGCGCGGCGTCCGACGCGCCGGCCGGGACGCTGCCGGTCGCGGCGCCGAGGAGCAGTGCGGCGGTGCACACCGCGAGCAAAGTACGCATGGTCGTCCTCCACGACGGCCGGCCCCCGTCACGCGGATCGGGCCGGCGGAAACCCTCCGGGCGGCCGCGGCGACCCGAGCCGACCGGGCCCGGTCGCGACCACCTCTGACATTGATGAACATCATTGCATATCGGATGCGGCCGGCCGGGCCCGGAAACGGTGGCTCCGGGCCCGGCCTGCTATTGGACGTGGACGGGGTCAGGGACTGGTGCAGGAGGGGCCGCCGGGCGGGGCGTCGCTGCCGCCGTTGACCAGGAAGCCGAAGGTGGTCGAGGCGTTCACGCCGAGCGTGCCGTTGTAATCCGCGTAGCGCACGCTCACCGCCGCGCTGGTGCCGGGGCTGACCCCGGTCCAGACGTTGGCGAGGGACTGCCCACCGGCCAGCGTCAGTCGTACCGTCCAGCCGGCGAGCGTGGCGGAGCCGTTGTTGGCGATTCACCTAGCAGCGAACGTCTCGTCGTGGACGGGCGTACCCGACGCACGCCGCGTTGCGGCACCGGGGCTGCGCCCGAGGCCGGGCGGCCGGCTCAGAACCCGACCAGGAACAGCAGGCCGGCGACGACCAGGCCGCCCTCCACGAGCGCGACGAACACCCGGTCGCTGATCCGGCCCACCGTCCGGCGGCCGGCCCACGCGCCCAGCAACGTCGCGGGGGTCAACGCCAGCCCGAACAGCAGCACGCGGCGGTCGAGCAACGCGCCGGCGCCGTACGCGGCGATCTTCGCGCCGTGCATCGTCAGCGCGCTCGCCGCCTCGGTGCCGATGTAGGCGGCGCGCGCCAACCCGTACGCCAGGAAGAACGGCGCGGTAAGCGGGCCCACCGACCCGAGCAACGCCGAGCCCAGCCCGGAGGCCGCGCCGACGACGCCGAACGTCCGTTCGGTCGGCCGCCGAGGGCGCGTCCGGCGTCGCCGCCGGACGACCACCACGATCAGCAGCACCCCCAGCAGCCGCTTGAGCGGTCCCGCCGGGGCCTGCGCCAGCGCCAGCCCGCCCAACACGGCGGTGGGCAGCGCGCCGAGCGCGAACCAGCGCACCAGCGGCCAGTCCACCTCCCGCCGGTTGAGCCAGACCCGTGAGCCGTTGCTCCACACCTGGGTCAGGGTCAGCACCGGCACGGCCGTCCGCAGTCCGAACAACGCGGTGAACACCGGCAGCAACAGCACGCCCCCACCGAAGCCGGCCACCGCGGACAGCCACGCCGTCGCGAACGCCGCCACCGACGCCACCGCGACGGTCTCCACCACGCCCACCGCCGCACCCCTCCCTGCTCGGCGATCCGCCCGCCGGCGCGGCACGGGAGCGACGGCCACTTTCGTGGCCGGCACCGGGCATGCTGCTCACCGTGGCGGGAAACCATCTCATCGTGTCGCCGGTGCACGCGCCTCGCCCCCACCCCGACCGGGCGGCGACGACCGGGACAGCCGTGGTGGACCGGTGAGCCCGTTCCGCGTCCTCACCGACCTGGTGGGCACCTACGGCTATCCGGGCGTCGCCCTGCTCGTCGGCGTGGAAGGCTTCGGCGTGCCCGCTCCCGGGCAGTCCGCGATCGTCCTCGCCGCCGGATACGCCGCCCACGGCAGGCTGAGCGTCGTCGGCGTGGCGGCCACCGCGTTCCTGGCCGCCGTGCTCGGCGACAGCATCGGCTACCTGATCGGCCGCTACGGGGGTCGCCGGCTCGTCCTGCGCCACGGTCGCCGCCTGGGCCTCGGCCCGGAGCGCTTCGCCCGCCTGGAGGGGGTGATGAGCCGGCAGGGCCCGAAGCTGGTCGCCGCCGCCCGTTTCGTCGACGGCCTGCGGCAGTTCAACGGCGTCGTCGCCGGCACCACAGGCATGCCGTGGCGGCGTTTCGTGACGTACAACGCGCTCGGCGCCGCCGCCTGGGTCGGCCTCTGGACCGCCGGCGGATACCTGGCCGGTGACCACCTGCGCACGCTCCTGGTGGACCTGCACCGGTTCGCGTGGTATCTGATCGCCGCCGCGGTCGTCCTCACGCTGGCCTACCTCGGACGGCGGCTGACCCGCCGCGCGGACCGGGTCCGGTAGCCCCACCGATCGGGCGACGCCGGAACGAAGGTCTGGGGGCCTGCCCATGACCGGACGCGCGTCTGTGTGCCGCCCCGAGCGGCAGGTGTCGTGCCCCCGGCGCGATTCGAACGCGCGACCCCTGGATTCGTAGTCCAGTGCTCTGTCCGCTGAGCCACGGGGGCATGGTGGAGTCGGGCGGAGTCGAACCGCCGGCCTCTTCGATGCGAGCGAAGCGCTCTCCCACCTGAGCTACGACCCCATGCGTACCCGGAGCGCGATTCGAACGCGCACTGTCCCCGCCCTGAACGGGGTGCCTCCTGCCGTTGGGCTACCCGGGCATGTCCTGCGTGCCGACGCCCGGTCTCGAACCGGGGTCCTCTCCCTCTCCGTCATGAGCGGAGCGCTCCGACCATCTGAGCTACGTCGGCGAGTTGGTGCCCTCGGCGCGGGTCGAACGCGCACTGGCGACGTCCTCAACGTCGTGCCTCTGCCGTTGGGCTACGAGGGCATCGGTGCTTCCGGGCCAGGATTCGAACCCAGCTCTCCGCATCCAGAATGCGGCGTCCTACCGAATGGACGACCCGGAAAGGGTGGTCACCACGACCGCGTGGCGTTTCCTGCGTAGGCCGTACGGGATTCGAACCCGCAACCTTCCGGCTGAGAACCGGATGAGCTGCCCGTTGCTCCAACGGCCCGGGAGGCCGGCCGGGTGAGAGCCGGCCGGCGGTCTTCCATGCCATCCGCTGTGGAGTTGAGAATCGACGACACCTCCGGCCACGGCCGGGCCGGAACGCAGGGGTGGCAGGGTTCGAACCTGCAACCGTCGGCTTTGGAGGCCGGTGCTCTTCCGGTTGAGCTACGCCCCTCTGAGGTGGGTGGGACAACGAAAGAGCCGCCCGGTCCCGGTCGGGGTGGGCGGCTCGTCAGCTTCCGCTGGCGCTATTCGCGCCGCCACCCCGGCTTCCAGTTCTGCTCGGTCGCGCACCGGCCGCCGGCTCGCCCGAGCAGGCGCAGCGCGACACCGCCGCGCGGCATGAGCCGCGTGGTTTCGGTGCGGGTGTGCTGCGACACGGGAAGCTCCTCGGTTCGTTCCATCTGGCCTGGTGAGTAAACGGTAGAGGGCGGCGGCCGCGGACGGCAACGGATATTCCGTGGGGACGCGAGTCGGCTCAGCGGCCCAGCCACCCACCATCGACGACGAGGACGGTGCCGTGGACGTAGGCGGCGGCGTCGGAGGCCAGGAAGACCGTGGCCCCGGCCAGGTCCTCGGGTCGCCCCCACCGGCCCGCCGGGATGCGCTCCAGGATCGCCCGGTTGCGGTCCGCCTGCTCCCGCAGGGCCCGGGTGTTGTCGGTGGCGATGTAACCGGGCGCGACGGCGTTGACGTTGACGCCCCGGCCGGCCCACTCGTTGGCCAGCGCCCGGGTCACCCCGGCGATCGCCGACTTCGCCGCGGCGTACCCGACGACGTTGATCCCGCCCTGGAAGCTCAGCATGGAGGCGGTGAAGATGATCTTCCCGCTGCCCCGGGCGACCATCCGCCGACCGACCTCCCGGGCGAGCACGAACGGCGCGGTCAGGTCGACCTGCACCACCTCGTCCCAGTCGGCGTCGGGGTGCTCGGCGGCCGGCGACCGCCGGATGGTGCCGGCGTTGTTGACCAGGATGTCCACCGGGCGCGGGCCGCCGGACAGCGCCGCGGCCAGCTCGGCCACCGCCGGGCGGTCGGCCAGGTCCACCCGGTACGGCGTGAACGTGCGCCCCCGGGCCTCGACCCGCCGGGCCACCTCGCTGCCCTCGCGTTCCAGGGTGGCGCTGACGCCGATGACGTCCGCCCCGGCGCCGGCGAGCGCCTCGGCCATCGCCAGCCCGATGCCGCGCCGGCATCCGGTCACCACGGCCAGCCTGCCGGTCAGGTCGAACATGCTCATCGGTCGCCACCGCAGTCGATCAGGATCTTGACCACGCCGCCGCGCTCCAGCGCGTCGAACGCCCCGGCGACGTCCCGCAGCGGCACGACCTCGGAGATGAGGTCCTCCGCCGGAACCTCGCCGGCCGCGAGCAGGCGGACCGCCTCGGTGAAGTCGCCGCGCCGGTAGACGCGGGCGCCGACGATCTCCAGCTCGCGCCAGAAGACCCGGTGCAGGTCCACCTCGCGGGGTGTCGGGTGGATGCCGACCACCACGAGGCGTCCGCGCACCGCGAGCAGGCCGGTGGCGGTGCGCACACCGCCCGCCGACCCGGAGACCTCGAACACCACTGCCGCGCCGGCCCCGCCGGACTGGTCGTCGACGACGTCCACCGGCTCGGTCTCGGCCGGGTCGACCACGGTGAAGCCGAGCCCGGCCGCGACGGCCCGCCGGTGCGGATCGAGTTCGACCAGGACCACCCGCGCCCCGCGGGTTCGGGCGACGCAGGCGATCAGCAGGCCGACCGGGCCGGCGCCGATCACCACCGCGTGTTCGCCGGCCGCCAGCCGGGACCGGCGTACGTCGTGCACCGCCACCGCGATCGGTTCGATCAGCGCCGCGTGTCGCAGGGAGAGCCCTTCGGGCAGCGACACGAGAGTCTCGGCGGGAACCGTCCAGGACCCCTGCATGGCGCCCGGCGAGTCGATGCCGAGGAAGGTGAGCCGGTGGCAGACGTGCTGGTGCCCGGCGCGGCACGCCGGGCAGTCGCCGCACCAGACAAGCGGCATCACGGTCACCGCGTCGCCGACCCGCCAGCCGGTGACGCCGGCGCCCGACTCGGCGATCCGGCCGGACATCTCGTGCCCGATGACGGCCGGGACGGACACCCGGTGGTCCATCGCGCCGTGCCGCACGTGCAGGTCGGTGCCGCAGATGCCGGTGTAGGCGACGACGACCCGGACCTCGCCGGGCCCGGGTGGCACCGCCGGTCGGTCCTCGACGGTGAAGGTACGGTTGCCGACATACAGCGCGGCCTGGGTCATGTCGTTCCGCCTCCGCTCGGGGCCTGACTTTCCGCGTCTCCGCCTGTTCAGATCGCGAGCCGGTACACGCGTACCGCGGTGCCGGCGAAGATCTCGTCGCGTTCGGCCGCGGACAGCGGCGGCAGCGCCGCGCCCAGCGCGTCGCGAACCACCCGGTAGTCGGCGACGAGCAGGCAGACCGGCCAGTCGGAGCCGAACATGAGCCGCGACGCCCCGAAGGTCTCCACGGCCACGGCCACGAAGGGCCGCAGCGCGGTGACCGTCCAGCCCGGCCCGGCCTCGGTCACCAGGCCGGACAGCTTGGCGGTCACGTTGGGGCCGGCGGCGAGCGCCGCCAGGTCGGCCGACCAGCCGGCGAGCCCGGCGGCGCCGGCCCGGATGCGTGGCTTGCCCAGGTGGTCCAGGACGAGCGGCACCTGCGGCAGGTCCCGGGCCACGCGGGCCGCGGCGGGGAGCTGGTCGGCCCGGATCACCAGGTCGAAGACCAGTCCGGCGTCGGCCACCGCGGCCAGCCCCCGGCGGACGTCCGGGCGGTCCAGGTAGTCCGGGTCGGGTTCGCCCTGCACCTGCGAGCGGATGCCCACCAGCAGCTCGCCGCCGCGCATCCGCCGGTAGTCGGCGAGGGTGTCCGGCAGGTCGGGGTCGGTGACGTCCGCCCAGGCCACGACGCCGGCGATCGGCTCGGTGTCGGCCGCGTAGGCGAGGAACTCGGAGGCTTCGTCGCGGTGGCAGCGTCCGCCCTCCACCAGCACCGTGTGGCGTACGCCCGCGGCGTCGACCGCGGCGCACAGGTCCGGCGGGGTGAACGGGCGGCGGATGACGGCCAGGTCGGGGGCGTCGAGCCAGGTGTAGCCGCGCTCGGGTCGCCACAGGTGGTGGTGCGCGTCGACGATCAAGGCCTCTCCCTGCACGTGTCGGGCCGGTTCGCTCAGGCGGTCGCGGCCGGGACGAAGTGCTCGTGCAGGTGGTCGACGTATGGCCCGGTCCGCCCGGCTACCGCATGGGTCGGCGTCCGCTCCGGCGCCCCGCCCCCGCACGCTCAGGCTGAGCAGGGACACCCGCCACGACCAGAGATCTGATGTCTTTATAGACGAATCCCTCGTCGATGTCTAGAGACAGACTTCGATCAGGTTACGCACCCGGCCCACTCGCGCCCCCGGCGGCGCCGACCCCTGACGCATGGACGTGCGGAGATATGATGTCTGTCGGGGCAGGGCGCCGGGGCGAGGGAGGGCGCGTGGCACTGACCGACGAGGCCATCGCGAAGATCAGGCAGATGATCCAGTCCGGCGAGCTGCCCCCGGGCGCCCGACTGCCCCCGGAACCCCAGCTCGCGGTCCAGATCGGACTCTCCCGCAGCGGCGTACGGGAAGCGGTCAAGGCGTTGGAGTCGGCGCGCGTGCTCGACGTCCGACGCGGCGACGGCACCTACGTCACCAGCCTCGCGCCCCGACTGCTGCTGGAAGGCGTCGGCCTCGCCGTCGAACTCCTGCGCGACGACACCCTGCTGGAGGTCATGGAAGTGCGCCGGCTGCTGGAACCGGCCGCCACCGGCCTGGCCGCCGCCCGCCTCACCGACGCTCACCTCGACGAGCTGGCGCAACTCCTGGAGGACATGCGGACCGCCGCCGAGGACGCCGAGAAGCTGATCCGGTACGACACCGCCTTCCACCGCACGGTCATCGCGGCCACCGGCAACGAGACGCTCACCTCACTGCTCGACGGGCTCTCCGGCCGCACCGTGCGAGCCCGGGTCTGGCGTGGCCTCATCGAGGGCAACGCGGCACACGTCACGCTCGGCGAGCACCAGGCGATCTACCGCGCGCTGCGCGCCCGTGACCAGACACTCGCCCAGGCGACAGCGCTGCTGCACGTCAACACCTCCGAGTCCTGGCTCCGCACGATCCTGGCCGCCACCGACGGCGACGGCCGGTCGGACTGACCGGCGCCGGGGTCACGACTCGACCAGTCCCTGCGCGACGAGGTCCGTCCAGAGCGACTCCGGCACCGGGGCGGCGGCGCAGGCCGCGTTCCGCCGCACCTGCGCCGGGCTCTTCGCGCCGAGCACCACAGTCGCGACGGCGGGATGCCGCGCGACGAACGCCATCGCGGCCTGCGGCAGGGTCACGCCGTGCGCGCGGCACACCTCGGCGACGCGCAGCGCCCGCGCGTGCAGGGCCGGTGGGATCGGCCCGTAGTCGTAGGTCCGCCCGGGCGGGTCGGTGGCGAGCACGCCGCTGTTGAACACCCCGGCGGCGAGCACCCCCACCCCCCGTTCGAGGCAGCGGGGCAGCATCGTCCGGCCGGCGGACTGGTCGAGCAGCGTGTACCGCCCGGCCAGCATGACGGTGTCCACGTCGGTGTCGGCGACGAACCGCTCCAGCATCCGCCACTGGTTCATGCCCACCCCGATCGCCCCGACCACGCCCTGTGCCCGCAGCTCGTGCAACGCCGGGTACGCCTGCTCGACGGCCTCCCGCCAGTGCTCGTCGGGGTCGTGGATCAGCGCCACGTCCACCCGGTCCAGGCGCAGGCGGGTCAGGCTGGACTCCAACGACCGGCGTACCCCGTCGGCGCTGAAGTCCCAGCGGCGCACGTGGTCGGCGGGCACGTCGAACCCGCCCGCGTCGTCGCGCCGGCCGGCGGTGGCCGGGGACGGGACCAGGAGGCGGCCGACCTTGGTGGAGACGGTGAACGCGGCCCGGGGCCGCCCGGCCAGCGCCGCCCCGAGGCGGCGCTCGGAGAGCCCGAGGCCGTAGTGCGGGGCGGTGTCGAAGTAGCGGATGCCAGCACGCCACGCGGCGTCGACCGCGCCGCGGGCCTCCTCGTCGGTGACGCCGCCGTTGAGGTTGCCGATGCCGGACGCGCCGAAGCCGACCGACGTGACCCGGACCGTCGAGCCGCCCAACCGGGTGATCTCCACTGGCGCTCCTCAGGTCGCGACCGCTCGTTCACCACCCCTGGAACATCCGATGTCTGTCAGGGTAACCGTGGCACGAGGACGATTCCGAGCCGAAGAGCGGGCCGGCGGTCCGACCTGGACCGCCCCGCCGCCGTGGACACCACCCGCCCGCGGCTAGCCCAGGGCGAGGCGGATGCCGAGGGCCACGAACGCGACCGCGCAGAGCCGGTTGATCCGCCGCGACCACCGCCGGTCCGCCAGCCTGCCGGCGAGCCGGCCGGCGCCCACGCCGAGAGTGATGTCCACGGCGAGCTGCACGGCGACGAACAGGGCGCCGAGCAGGACGAGCTGCGCCGTCGCGTCGCCGGCCCCCGGATCGACGAACTGCGGCAGGAACGCCACGCTGAACAGGATCATCTTGGGGTTGAGCAGGTTCGTCACCAGACCGCGCAGGAAGGCCCGGCCGGGCGACGCGCCACGGTCCGGACCGGTGACGGCGACCGGATCGCGGTGGCGCGCGGCCCGGACCCCCAACCCGATCAGGTACGCGGCCCCGGCCCACCGGATCGCGGTGAACAACGTCGGCGACGCGCTGATCACGGTGGCCAGTCCCCCGACCACCGCCGCCACGTGCACGGCCTCCCCCGCGGCGACGCCCAGCGCGGCGACGACGCCGGACCGGGTGCCGTAGCGGGTGGCGTTGGCCAGCACGAACATCATGTCCGGACCGGGGGTGACCATGAGGACGACGATCGCGGCGAGATAGCCGGCGAGGGTCGCCACGGACAGTCCGAGCATCGCTCAGCCCTCCCCGGCGCCGTCGAGCAGCGCCCGCCGCAGCGACAGCCGGTGCTCCCGCCGGATCCGCGCCTCCCGGTAGCGCCGCCGGTCCCCGTCGGTCTCCGGCAGCAGCGGCGGTACCGGGCGGGGATCGCCGCGATCGTCCACGGCCACCATCACCAGATGCGCCGTCGCCACGTCGACCGGCGGCACCGCCCGGTCCCAGCGGTCCGCGCGGACCTTCACCGCCACCTCCATGGAGCTGCGGCCGGCCCAGGTGATCCGGGCGTCGACGTGGACCGCGTCGCCCACCCGGACCGCACGCAGGAACGCGGTCTCGTCGATGGCGGCGGTGACCGCCGGGCCGTCGGAGTGGCGCGCGGCGACCACCCCGGCGACCGAGTCGATCAGGTTGAGGATCCGGCCGCCGTGCACCGTACCCATCAGGTTGGTGTGGTGCTGGTCCATGATCTGCGACAGGGTCAGGCGCGACGCCGACGGTGGTCGGCCGGCGAGCGTGATGGTGTCGGGCACTGTGCGGGTCCGTCCTCGATGCGGCGGACCGCCGACCGGAGGGCACGCGTCGAGGGCACGCCGACGGATCGCGTACGACGTGTCACCCGCCCGGACCCACCCGCGAGGTCGACGGCAGCGCGCACCGGTGGTGCGCGCGACGCGGGCAGGTCTTCGGACTCGCGGGCCGGACCGGGTTCGGTCGCCTACTGGCCGTCGCTTCCCAGACCGTTACGGGCCCAGTGCTGATGACGGCGGTCGTTCCCACTCACCGCTGCGGGGCAGTCCCGGACTTCCACCGGGTTCCCTCTTACGACACCCGGCCGTCGCCGACCGGGTGAACCAGCGCTGCGGCCATCGTAGTCAGTGCTCGGGGCGCGGGTGGCGGGCCGGGTGGGTGACGGCGGTCTCGTCGGTGACCGGGCCGCCGGAGCGGGTCAGGCGGTCGGCCTCTCGTCCTCGGGGGTCACCAGGACCATCCGGCGACGTCGGGCGGCGAGGAACAGGACCGCACCGGCCGCCAGCGCCGTGACCCCGATTCCGCCGATCAGCCCGGCCTGCGGACCGGTGACCGGCAACCCGCCGTCACCGCCACCGGCGCCGCCGTTGCCGGTACCGCTGTCGCCGCCATGGCCACCATCGCCGCTATCGCCGTCGCCGCCGCCGGCCTTCGCGGCCAGCACCACGGCGAAGCCGTCCCGGTTGTCGCCGGGGTCCACGTCGGGCGCCGGTGCGGCCACCGCGTTCGCGGGCAGCCGGGTGCGCACGGGCGTGGAGCGCTCGTTCGTCGGCCGCTCGGCGAGGCCCTCCACCCGCACGGTCCCGCCGCCCACCGTCGCCGGCGCGGTGGCCGACGCCGGGGTCGTCACCAGGTTGAACAGCTCGACCGCCGAGTAGACCGTGTCGTTCGGGTCGGTGTCCTCGACGGCCGGCACGAGGGTGAGGTCCGGATAGGAGCAGACCGCCGAGCGCCCGGCGTCGCCGAGCACACACTGGCTCGGCGGGCTGGTGAAGGCCACGCCCCGGGGCAGGCGCAGCGTGACCCGCACCCCGCTGACCGCCGTGCGGCCCTGGTTGGCGACGGTGTGCCACACCGCGCCCGTCTCACCGGGGTTCAGCGTCCCGGTGGGCTCGGGCCTGCCGCCGGCGCCGACGCGCACGGACTGCTTCACGTCGCGGGCGACCACCGAGAGGTCGGCGCCGCGGTTGTCGACAAGCGTCAGCGGGAAGGATCTGGTGTTGTCGGCCGGATTCGCGTCCTTGTCCGACCCGAGGGTGACCGACACCTCGAATGTGCCCTGGTAGGGCCCGGCGGCCCCGAAGACGGCCGCGTCGATGGGAACGTCGGCGGTCTCGCCCGGCCCGGGGATCAGCTCCGGCACCAGTTGGCAGTAGAACCCCCCGAAGTCGCCGTCGCACTCCCCCACACCGCCGCCGGCATGCCAGATCAGGGCGACCGGCAGGGGGTCGGGGCCCTCCGCCGGCTGACGGACCCGGACGACGACCTCGCGCGGGGTCGCGTCCCCCCGGTTGCTGACCTTGAGCTGGACGACCTTCCGCTCGACGCCCAGCGGGATCGTCGTTCCGGAGGCGTCGACCGTGAGGTCCGGGCCCCGCTTCGCCGCCGCGGCGGGAACGGCGGGAACGGCCACGCCGGCGACGAGGACCAGCGCGGCGGCGACAGTTCGCGACAGCCGACGACGAACGCTCATGACAGCACCCTTCGGGACACGCGGACGGTGTGGACGAGAACACTATCGGCAATCGGCCCACGTCGGTGTCCCGCTGCCGCACGACGAGCTCGCCCGTCCTGCGGAGTGACCGCCGGCGGCTCGGGTACACCATTGTTCGGCAGAGCTGTCGGCGGTGACGACGACTGCACCGATCGGAGGCGGGCGGGTGTCCGAGGCGGACCGGGGCAGGGTGACCGGTGGGGCGCGACCGCGTACGGCTTCGGGGATCGATCCCGAGGTGTGCGCGCGGTGGCGGCTGACGCCCGGGCCGGTGCTCGCGGACCGGTCGAGCGGCACCTGGGAAGCCACCCGGGACGGCGCCGCGACGATCGTGAAGTACTTCGACGACGCGACCTGTCCCGACTGGCGCTACCTGCTGCGAGTCATGGCCGCGGTGCGGGAGTCGGGCTGGCCCACCCCGGAACCGGTCGAGGAGCCGCTGATCGACGCGCACGGCGCGTGGGTGCTGTTCCGCCGGCTACCCGGACGATCCGCTCTGCCCGCCGGGCCGGACCGGTCCGCCGAGCGGCGCGCCCGTGGGCGGTTGCTGGCGGAGTTCCACGCGACCGCGGCGGCCACCGGCATCGACGATCAGCGCGGCGGCTTCTCCGCGCCCGCCGAGGTCGTCGCCGACCCCGAGTTGGCACGCCTGCTGCGGCGCCACGAGATGGCGAACCCGGATCAGGGGGCGTGCTGCGGCGCTGCCGCGAAGCGGCGGCGACGTGGTTCGCCGAGCATCCTGACCCGGATGTGCCGCGCAGCGTCATCCACGGTGACTTCACGCCGTGGAAGCTGCTGTTCGCCGGCGGGCGGCTGACCGGCCTGCTCGACTTCGAGGCCACCCACCACACGTTCCAGGTGGCCGACTTCGCGCTGCCGTGGCGCGGACACCAGGACGACGTGCTGCGCGGGTACGACGAGGTGCGGGCCCTGTCGGAGCTCGAGTGGCACCTCGTGCAGCCGACCTACTGGGCGTGGCTGCTCCTCGGCGTCAAGGACGCGCTGGCCGCACACGACCGCGCCGGCCCCGGTGGGCACGAACCGCCGAACCTGCGGTGGCAGGTCGCCCACGCCCGCAGGCATTCTCCGCTGATCGCCGCCCGGACCGGCACGACACCGCCATGGTCGTGACCCTGGCGCGACGGCCGGCGGTGCGCGAGGACTCGTCGGGGCGTGCCGGGGGCTGAGGAACCGCGCCAGGCGCCCCATCCGCTCGGCGGGCTCACCCAGGCCGATGTCGCCGGCCACCGGGGTGATTGAGCAGGTCACGGGCGGGGTAGTGGCCCTCCCCGAAGATCAGTAGGCGGCCGGTGCCCAGTCCGCCCCGGCACGAGGGGTACCACCGGTGCGGAACTGGGGACACGACGCCGTCGCGCGGTTACGCGGCGACGGGATGACCGTTGTCGAGCTGACCGTCGCCGCCGCGGTCGCCTGGATCCTGGCGGCGGTGGTGATCCGCCACCCGGATCCGTTCTACGCCCCGACCGCCGCGCTCGTCGTGCTCGGCGAGTCCCGCGGTCGACGGCTGCGGCAGACCGTCGAGATCCTGCTCGCGGTGGCCGCCGCCGTGCTCGTCGCGGAACTGCTGGTGTACGCGCTGGGCCCGGGCACCGGCACGGTCCTGCTGGTGCTGGTGCTGACGACCACGACGCTCGTCGTCATCGGGGCCCGCCGGGCCCTGGTCGTGCAGGCCACCGTCTCGGCCATGTACCTCGTCGTGGTCGCCGCGCCGCACGGGACGCTGATGCCGTTCCGCTTCGTCGACGCGCTCGTCGGCGGCGCGGTGGCGCTGGCCGCCACCCAGCTCATGGCCGCCCGCGATCCGCTGGCCCCGCTGGTGGCGCAGGCCCGGCGCAGCTACAGCGACCTGGCCGACCTGCTGGAGGAGGTGAGCACGGCGCTGCGGGGTTGCGACGAGGACGCCGCCCGCGCCGCGCTGGACCAGGCCCGGCAGGTCGACGACTGCGTCGCCGAGATGCAGGCCGCCCTGCTCGCCACCGGTGAGACGCTCCGGCTCGGACTGCGCCGCCGGCACCTGGGCAAGCTCGTCGAGGTGGAGGCCACGTTTCGGCAGCTCGACTACGCCGCCCGCAACATCCGGGTGCTGGCCCGGGCCGGCGTGACCCTGACCCGCCGGCACACCGCCACCCCGCCGGAGCTGGCCGCCGCGATCGGCGCGCTGACCGCCGCCGTACGCTCCGCCGGGGAGGCGCTGGCCTCCGACCTCAGCGGCGCCGACGCCGACCGGCACGCGCAGCAGGCCGACGCGGCGGCCCTGGAGGCGGTCGGGATCGCCGCGGGTCTGCTGCGAACCGATCCTCCGCTGCCGGTCACGATGATCGTCGGTCAGATCCGGGCGACGGCGATCGACCTGCTGCGCGGCGTCGGCCACGACGACGTGACGGTGCTGGACCGGGTGGACGAGGCGCTCGGCCTGAGCCGGGCCTGACGCGGCGTCGCCCCCGAACTCCGGCGGTGTCGGCTCACTGCCGGCCTGCCACTGCCTCGCTGCCGCATGGGATGCCAGGTGACGCGCGGCGGCGGCTTGGACCTAGCTGCAGGTCGGCGGAGCGTGAGCGCACGGATCTGAAGAGATGAGGATGCGGCACGGCCACCCGGCCGGCATCGATCACAGCTGAGCCAACACGTGTTCGGTGTTGCTCACGTCCCCGAACCGGGGCAGCACCACGGTAAGCGCGTGTTCATGTTCGCTCGCCGTCATACCGCTCATCGCGTCGGCGGCGAACACCACCCGGAACCCGTGGTCGCTGGCCGCCCGCGCGGTCGACTCGACGCCCATCGTCGTGGCCAGCCCGACCATGACGACAGTGTCGATGTCGCGTTCACGCAGCCGATCGGCCAGGTCGGTGCCATAGAAGGCGCCCACCGTTCGTTTCACCACCACGACGTCGCCTTCCTGCGGTTCCATCTCCGGTACGAATCCGCTGCCGGGCGGCTGTTCGGCGACGTTCGGGCGTTCCACCCGCACCAACACCACCGTGCCACCGACCCGCCGGAAAGCAGCGGCCAGTCTGGCCGCCCGAGTCACCACATCGACGCCGCTGTGCGGGCCCAGATCCTGTTCCACGATACGTGGCATGAGATCCACGACGATCAGGGCGGTTCGTGTGGCGACGAGCGTCATCATCGGGAGCATACGGGGTGCTGACCGATTGTCCGGGCACTGACCTGCGGCCGACCGGGCGTCACGGCGCGTGACGAGCGGCCGGTGCAGCGAAGAATGGGGGTTGCGCGCGTTCGTCAGGTGCCGAACCCGCCGCACAGGTGGTACAGGCTCGTAACCGGTCCCAAGATCCAGCCAGCCACGAAGCCAGACGATGACCCACGGCCGAGCCCCGCCGCGAACCTCCCACCGGCATCCAAGTCCGCATTCGTACCGCATCGGAGATCAGTCGGCGGACGACTGTCGCGCATCACCCGACGGAGGCAGGCCGGCTGCAGGCCGCGTCGGGTCTCAGGACCTTGGTTGCAGATCGGTCTCAGGACGTCTGTGACACCTTCGGCTAGACGATCATGTCCGCCAGTTGTCATGCGGGGGGCCTGGCACAGAACTGGGAGGTGCGACGTGGGCGCGAAGACAGCGCTGCTGGCGTTTACCGACGGCGACATCCGTCCGGCGCTGCGTGGCGCCAAGAGGTCGGAGCGAGCCGAGGCCGAGGCGTCGGTGCGTCGAGTCCACCCCGGCTACGTCGTCGAACCCGCCGATGACAACACGTTGCTCGATGGCACGTATCCGCCAGATGACCTGATGTACGCCACCGTCCTGGCCGGGGCCGAGCTGTTGTGCGACCGACGGCTCGTGCTCGATCGCCCATCCCAGCTACCGGAGCACCTGCGCCGAGCTGGAGCGGGCCGGCGAATCATCATGCACGGGATGCACTCGGTCGTGGACTGGCTCGGTTTTGCGGTGTGGGAGGACGGGGTTCTGATCCGATCGCTGAGCCTGTCGCCGGACGGCGGCATCCAGGAGAGCATCGGCGAGCCGTACGACTTCGAACTGCCGTACTGGGCCGGTGAGCATCCCGTCGAGCCCGTACCAGGCTGGCACAACCAGGACCCCTACCCGCTGCCGTTTCATCCCCTCGACCTCGGCGAGGAAGCGTTGCGTGCGCTGTTCGGCTTCATCATCGAGGGCCTTCCCTCCCCCGACGACATCGACGCCGACTCTGTCCATCTACACGGCTTTCGCGTGACCGACCCGTCCGGCGAGGAACGGGCCGCCCGTGAGGCCGCCTACGCGGAGGCACTGCGGAACATGGGACCCCCGCGGAGGTACCGCCTGGGACCGGACGGAACGATGCACGAGGTCAGCCCCGACCGCTCCTGATCCGCCTACCCGCGTAAGCAGGAGTGTCACGCGGCGCCGGCGTGCTCTCGTGCGGCTCCAGCTCCGCCTCGGCCGCGTCCATCGCCGCGAGGATCTCCCGGACCCGACAGCGGAAATGTGCCATGGACGTGCCTGCCCGGCACTGCCTAGCGTCGGCTCATGACTGACTCGTTCTGGTCCGACGCCGATCGTCACCTGGTCCGCTACATCGGCGCGGGCAGCTTCGTACGCGAGATCATCGAGCGTGCCGAAGGCAGTTTCCTGTTCACCGCAGACGGCCGTCGCCTGCTCGACTTCACGTCCGGGCAGATGAGTGCCATCCTCGGTCACTCCCACTCCGCCGTCGTCGCCACGATCCGGCACCAGGCCGCCACCCTCGACCACCTGTTCAGCGGCATGCTGAGCCGGCCCGTGGTGGAGCTGGCCCGTCGCCTCGCCGACTCCCTGCCCGCGCCGCTGGAGAAGGTCCTGCTGCTCACCACCGGCGCGGAGTCCAACGAGGCGGCGATCCGGATGGCGAAGCTGGTCACCGGCCGGCACGAGATCATCTCGTTCGCCCGGTCGTGGCACGGGATGACGCAGGCGGCGGCGAGCGCCACCTACAGCTCGGGGCGCAAGGGGTACGGGCCGGCGGCGCCCGGCAACTTCGCGATCCCCACGCCGAACGCGTACCGGCCCGACTTCACGCTTCCCGACGGCGAGCTGGACTGGCGGCGTCAACTGGAGTTCTCGTTCGAGCTGTTCGACGCCCAGTCGGTGGGCAGTCTGGCGGCGTGCGTCGTCGAGCCGATCCTCAGCTCCGGCGGCGTGATCGACCTACCGCCGGGTTATCTCGCCACGCTGCGCGACAGAGTGCACGAACGCGGCGGGCTGTTGATCCTCGACGAGGCACAGACCGGCCTGTGCCGCACCGGCGAGTGGTACGCGTTCCAGCGTGACGGCGTCGTGCCGGACATCCTGACCCTGTCCAAGACCCTCGGCGCCGGGCTGCCGCTGGCCGCGGTGGTGACCAGCCCGGAGATCGAGCACACCGCACACGAGCGCGGTTTCCTCTTCTTCACCACACACGTCTCGGACCCGCTGGTGGCCGCGGTCGGCAACACGGTCCTGAACGTGCTGGAGGCCGACCGGCTCGACGAACAGGCGGCGCACCTGGGCGCGTACCTCCGAAAGGGCCTGCTCGAGATCGGCGAACGGCACCCGGTGGTCGGTGATGTGCGCGGCCGCGGGCTGCTTGTCGGGCTCGAGCTGGTCAGCGACCGGGAGTCGAGACGCCCGGCCGACGCGCTGGGCGCCGCGGTGACCGCGCGGTGCCTGGAGCTGGGCCTGCACATGAACGTGGTGCAGCTGCCCGGCATGGGCGGCGTCTTCCGCATCGCGCCGGCGCTCACCTCCACCCACACCGAGCTGGACCTGGGCCTGGAAATCCTCGACCGGGCGCTCGCCGACGTGGTGCCGCGGTTCACGTCCTAGGGAGCGACGCGACGGCGACACCCTCACCCGGTCGGAACACCCGTTCCGGGCCAAACGCTCCGTCAGCCTCCAGGGCATCTATCGACTGACCGACGAATCCGCAGCTCAGCGGGGCGCCCTCCTGGACCGGCCGCCGACCTCGACCCGGCGGGCGGGGTCACCGGCGCCATGACCAACTGCTCCCCGCGTGGTGGCGGCGGGCCGGCTCAGCGAAGGTCGATCTCGACGTCATGGTCCGCGAAGATGCCGAGCAGGCACTCCACGGTCACCGCCGGTGCGAGACGCCGCCGGTCGTAGCCGGCGACAAGATGATCACGAGCGACGGCCGAGTCGTGCCACACCAGCCGGAACGGCGTCGACGCGCCGAAGCTCCCGCGGAGGCAGTCGACGAAGGCGTCGAGGTTGCAGCCGAAGTATCCACCCGGGCCGTTGATCGCCTCACCGAGCGCGCAGTAGAACCCCTCGATGTCGGTGACGTACCGGCCGTCGAGGTCGTAGGTGGTGCCGGCCGGTCGGTCCCGGGCAACGGACTGGTGGGCGAGCGCCACCATGACCCACTGGTGCCGTAGCTCTCGGCAGTGGTCGGACCACATGTTCTTCTGTACGGGTGGTCCGTGGTGCCAGTGGGTGAGGATGTCGAGGACTCCCACGGGCAGCGGTTCCCGCGGGTCGCTGTCGACTGTCACGTCGAGCAGCCCGCCTCCGAACCGTGACGGCTCGGCCGACCCGACCGTGCCGGACACCACCGCGTCGATCACCCGGTGGGCCGAGCCGTCGGCCGTGATCGTGTGCGCCTCCGCGCGGATGCGACGTCGACGCAGGCTGGCCGTCGTCGCCTGCCCGACCGCGTCGAGCGCCGCCAGCAGTGGCGCCTGCGGCCGGCAGCCGAGGAGCCGGACCCGCGGCACCAACGGTGGGGCCTGTGCACGGAACACGCCGCCGACGTCCCGGCACGTGCCGTACGCCGTCTGGTCACCACCCAGGAGGACGAATCCGGGAACGTCGCCGGGACGCACGACGGCGTCCGTCCGGTCGTAGACGTGGACGAACCCGTCGAGGTCGATGTCCACTGCTTCCGGCACCGTGCGGCTCGGCCGGTGTCCGAGCACGACCACGTCGCCGAGGTCCTCGCCCATCCAGGACGGCGACCTGTCCGGCGATGGCGGAGGCTCCGTTATCGCGACGTTGCCGAGCCAGGACCGGTCCGTGCCGGGGGCCTCGGCGGGCACCCGGTCGAGCAGGTCGGCGAGCGCGCCGTCCGGCACGCAGCCGACGAGGGTGAATCGTTCCCGCGCTCGCGGAGGCAGGTCGACGAACAATCCGTCGATCTCCACACACCTGGCCAGCAGCACCTCGTCCCCGTAGGTGCCGTCGAGGCCGACATCGCCCCGGAGCAGCCACCGGGGATTCGCCGGAGCGTACCCCTGCTGCTGCCACACGCTGCCGGCCCCGGAGCCGGCGGGCGTCGTCACGCCACGACTCTATCCGAGCTACCGGCGCTGCTCGCTCGGAGACCGCGGGCCGTACCCTCTGCATCGCAGACCAGACCGGATCGACGACGGACGTGACAGCGATGACGACAAGCACCAGGAAGCCTTTCCTCTCAGCCGCCGCGCTACTGACGTTCCTGCTGCCCACCGCCGCGTGCACCCCGGAGACCGACGCCCCGCCGTCGACGGCGGCCACGGTTCCCGCACCACCCTCGCCGGCCGTCCGCAAGCTGCGCATGCCGGAGACGCTGCTCGGCCTGCCGAAGAGCATGGACCGCATCTCCACCGGGGTCGCCAAACAACACCTCGACATCCTCAAGCGAGAGGTCGCCCCCGCCACGAGCGCCGTCGGCTGGGCCTACGGCGACAACGGACCGGACGCCGACATGGTCTTCATCACCGGCGTCTCCGGCACCGTCACCGACCAGCGGGGGATGGTCGAACGTGTCCTCCAGCCGTACCGCATCAAGACCCCCGAGCCCGTCGACCCCGGGGAACTCGGTGGCACCGCGCGCTGCGGTCAAGGCCGTACCGAGGACGAGAGCTTCCTCGTCACCTGCGCCTGGGCCGACGACCAGACAGTAGGCATCGTCGCCTTCGTGTCGTCCCGCCCGCAGGCCGACCGCACCGCCCAGTTCCTCGAGGTCCGCAAGGCCATGACAGAAACCACCGCGCAAGCTCGGTGATCGTATCCGTGGCACTCGTCCCCGTTGTGGTGTGGGCGAGGATCAGTGCCGGGCGGCGATCGAACGCTTCGATCATCGCCAGCGATCGCCTTCTCTGATCAGTGGGTCCGGACGCGCCCGAGACCTGCCGCAGTTGCAGGGGTCCCGCAGATACGAATGCCTGATCGTGAATCGCGCCGAGCCGGGACCGACGCGCGTACGACCGATCCGGTACGGTCCGGCGGTGGAACAGGCGGTCTTCTGGCACCTCGTCGAGGAGGCGCGGGCTGAGGCGGGCAGTGACACCGAACTCGTCGCTCAGGCGCTCCTTCGCCGGCTTCGCGCGTTGACACCGAACGAGATCGAGCAGTTCGAGGAACTCTGGTTCCAGGCCCAGGACGAGCTCTACCGCTGGCCGGTCCGGGACGCGGCGACGCTGCTCCTCGGCCCCATCGACGACGACGACTTCCTCGCCGCACAGAACTGGATCGTGTCGCACGGGCGGCGAACCATACGGCGCGTCCAGGACGACCCTGACAGCTTGGTCGAGTTGGCGCCCGACCGGCACAACGCCCGCATCGACTGGTTCTGCGGCCTCCCGCTCGAGGCGTACATCGCCGTCACCGGGGCGCCCTTCGCCATCGACGGGCCCTCCGGACCCGACACACCGCTCGGAACTCCGGCCGATCTGACCGACGAGTCCCGCACCAGACAACGCTTTCCCAGGCTGACGGCCTACCTCGACGACAATCCGTGGATCGAGCGCCCATGGGAACGCGCAGCCATCTGACACCGCCCGCACCGTCGCCACGGCGCCGCCCGGGTCCCACGTGCTGCGGATCGACATCCTCGATGTCGAGTCGGCGTACACCTCACCCTTCCGCCGCGCAGCCGTAACCGTCCGAAGCCGAGCTTCCGCGGACGCATCGACCCTCGTCGTGACATCGAAGTCAACCGGCTCGATCCCGTTCGCGGCGGATAATCCCCGCGTGGAGATCACCCATCTGCTGCGGGCGGGAGTGACCAGACCGCACCTGGACCGGACGGCCGGTGCCACCTGGCTGGCGATGGTGCACGACAGCATCAGGGCACTCGGGGGTGTGGTCGCGACCTCGGTCGAGGAGCCGACGGTTGGCCGAAATCACTACCGGGTCGGTGTGCGACTCCGTGACGACATGCCGTTGCGGATCCTCTTCAATGCCGCGGCCTTCCTGGTCGCGGGGGCTGAACAGCAGGATTCCCTCATGCTCGACGCGGTGTTCGTCGACGTCCCCGGCGGGGTCGTCTACCGCCGCGCAGGGCTGCGGGTCGCGACCGCGGCAGAGCTGAATCAACCACTCGATGACCGACACCTGCGCCGTCTCACCGCGGAAGAGCGCCGGGATGTCGCCTACCACCAGCCGAGCCGGCTCGGCGACCTGCTCTTCAACTGGTTCGATTGAACTGCCCCGCCGCGCTCGCTCCCGGGTGGATCCGTGTAGATCGAGAAGTTGGTCCGCCCGACGTGCGGCGCCGTACCGCTACCGTCTTCGTCGCATCGCCCGGAGTCCCGGATGAACACTTCACGCTCGGTCAGGTTCGCACCGGTCTCGGCGTCGAAGACGTCCAGTCGGTTCCATTGCGTCTGCGCGACCAGCAGGGTGCGCCCGTCCCGATCGAGGAAGCCGATGGAGTAACTCGAGACGTCCGAGTGGTAGTCGGCGCGGCTCAGCCCACGAACTGCTCCGGTGACGGTGTTGATCAGCGACGCGTTGACGCCGAATCGTTCAGTCACGCACACCCAGGGGCCGTGCACATAGATCCCGAGTTCCAGCTCCCTGTCCGCCAGCCTTCCGTCGCCCGTGCCCGGTCCACGCTCCCGGGTGTCCGGCACCTCGGCGACCAGCACGGCCTCGGTGCTTCCCGGACCCACCCTCGACAGCCGCCCGTCTGCGAACACGAAGTAGGAGTGCGGAATCGTGTCGTCCGCGGCAACCGCGCGCACACGAGCGTTCAAAGGACTTTCACCCACCGAGGTATTGGACCAGAGTGCGCGTCCGGACCATGGCCGGCCAGACTCCTAACTACCTGTCGGCGTCAGTGAGCAGTCGGGCCGCCAGGGCGCGGACCTCGTCCGTGAGTTCGCCCGGCCGGTCGATCGTGAACGGCCAGCCGAGCCCGGCGAGCATCTGCGCCGCCCCGTCGAGCCGTTCGACCCGGGTGGTGAGGCGCACTCCGTCGGGCACCTCGGTGAGCGTGCCGACCGAGGGCGGGATCCGGCGCCGCGCCTCCCCGAGGCTCGTGTGCAGGACCACGGAGATGTCGTGCGCGTACGGCACGGCCGCCAGACTGGCGAGTACCTGCGTGGTGGGGTCGAAGCCGGCCGGGACCTCGAACCCGCCCTCGGTGCGGCGGGCCGTCCCGATGCGGTCGAGCCGGAACGTCCGTACGGCCCGGCGGTCGTGGTCGTGGCCGGTGACGTACCAGCGGCCGGCGTGGAAGACCAGCCCGTACGGGTCGAGCTGCCGCTCGCCGGACCGGCCGCGCCAGGTGGTGTAGGTGATGCTCACCGGCTGCTGGTGTCGGGCCGCCTCGGCGAGCACCAGCAGCACCTCGATGCCGGGCGGAACGGGCCTGCGGGCCGGTGCGGTGAAGTCCACGGTGTCGAGCAGCGAGTCGATGCGCCGGGCGAGGACGGCCGGCAGGACCCGGCGGATCTTCGCGGTCGCGCTCTCGGCGGCCGCGCCCTCGGCGGTGACCAGCCCTGCCCGGGTGGCGGCGACGAGCCCGAGCATGACGGCGACCGCCTCCTCGTCGGTGAGCATGAGCGGCGGCAGCTTGTAGCCGGGCGCGAGCCGGTACCCGCCGTAGCGGCCGCGCCGTGCCTCGACCGGGATGCCGAGGTCGGCGAGGTGCGCGGCGTAGCGGCGGACCGTGCGCTCGTCGACGTCGAGTCGACCGGCCAGGTCGGCGACGGTGCGGGCGCCACCGGCCTGGAGGATCTCCAGCAACGCCAGGACACGTGCGGTGGGCCGGGCCAAAAGTCGATCTCCCATTCCGGGCGGAATCTGTCCGGTATTGATCGTAGCGTGTCCGGCATGACGACCTTCGTACTTGTTCCCGGATTCTGGCTCGGCGCGTGGGCCTGGCGCCCGGTCACCGCCGCCCTGCGTCAGCACGGCCACGAGGTGTTCCCGCTGAGCCTGACCGGCATGGGCGAGCGCGCCCACCTGGCCCGCCCGGACACCGACCTCGACGTCCACGTCACCGACGTGGTCAACCTGCTTCGTTACGAGGACCTGCACGACGTGGTCCTCGTCGGGCACAGCTACGCCGGCGCGGTCGTGACGACCGCCGCCGCCGACCGCATGACCGACCGCATCGCCCAACTGGTCTTCGTCGACACCGGCCCGCTACCCGACGGCGCGGCGAACGACGACTTCAACCCACCGCAACAGCGTGAACACCACGCGGCGGCGGTCGCCGAGCACGGCGACGGCTGGCGGCTGCCGCCCCCGCCGTGGGCCGACCTGGCGGCGGGAGCAGCGGACGTGGACGAATCGGTCGTCGCGCTGCTCACCGAGCGGTCCGTGGCCCAACCCTGGGCGACCGCCACCAGTCCGGTGCGGCTCACCGGGGCGTGGGAGAAACTGCCCCGCCTCGGCGTGCTGTCGAGCTTCACCGCCGCGCAGGCCCGCGAGATGGCCGCCGCCGTGCCGCTGTGCCGGCACCTGGCCGGTGAGTCGTGGCGGTACGAGGAACTGCCGACGTGGCACTGGCCGATGCTCAGCCGACCGGCCGAGCTGGCCGAGATCCTGCACCGCGCCAGGCCGACGGCGTAGCCCGCGGTGCCCGGGCGACCGCGCGCCGAGGTCACCCGGGCACCGGCGCGCGACCGACGACGGGCATCGGCAGCACGTCATCGGCTGCGGCGGCGCACCGATCTCAGCCGACCGGCAGCGCCTTTGTGCCACCGCCCTTGATCGAGCGGGTCACCTTCGGCCCCCCGGACCAGTAGAAACAGCGGACCCCCCGGTCACCGCGCGCCCACGCCTCCGCCGACGGCACCAGGTACGACGTGCCCGCCCGGTAGCGCAGCGCACCGTCGACCGGGACCTTCGCGTACCGGGCCACGAGGACCCGGCACTTCGCGTGCACGCCGTCCTCGTCGCGGCCCGCATCCGCGTACGAGGTGCCGGGCGCCGTCCACGAGCCGACGTACTCGAACGTGTGCGGCCGGGCGCAGCCGGTCTGTGCGAAGGCGCCGTACCGGTCCTCGTTCAGGCACCCGAACGCCAACGGCGACGGGCCCGTCAACGCGCCCCGCAGGCTGCCGGCGTGCTGCACCGGGTGGTCGTTCGGATGCCGCTGCGCGGAGCCGCCGTCGGCCGTGTCCAGTTCGAAGATGTCGCACCGGAACCAGCGGCTGCCGCCCTGCCACCCGCCCGGCGACGGGGGCGCGACCTGCACCGTCAGGCGGGCGCCCCGCCAGTCGCCGCCGACGAACGTGGTCGCCTTCGCGTCGCACTCCGCGAACGCCGGTCGCAGCACCGCCGAGCCCACCGTGGGCGGGGTGTCCCGTTCGGCCACCGCGCCGGTGAACGTGCCCAGATAGAAGGTCTCCAGCAGATGCTGCCGCGCGCAGTCGACCGGCTGGTAGCTGGTCAGGTAACTCGACGGATCGGCGATCACGTGGCAGTCGCCCACCTTCGGGGTGAACTGCACGGCCGCGGCGGCCGGCCGCCAGTCGTCGGTCAGATCGCCGTCCAGCCCCGCCGGCGCCCCACAGCCCGCCATCGCCGTCACCGCCCCGGCCGAGGCGGCCACCGCCACCCGGAGCCGCCACCGTCGCATGTCACCCTCCCCGTCACTGCCGGCGCAGCATATTCCACCCGGAGGCATCGCCGGCGCCCACCGACGACGATGAACAATGCCCGCGTGGATGTCGCCGATCTGCTCGCTCGGGCCGAGGCCATGGTTCCGGACGACGTGGTCAACGACGCCGGCGTGACCGCTGCCGACGTACGCGAGTATCTCGACCATGGCGAGTGGGAGATCGCGCTCGACCTCCTGGCGGACCTCCACACCGACTGGCGGCCGCCGACGGTGTGGTGGGATCTGCTGATCGTCCGCGCCGAGCTGCGCCTCCTGTCCCCCGTCGACGGCGGCCGGCAGACACCGATCCCGCGCGAGGGCATCGTCCGACCGCTGTGGGACGTCGGCCGGCGTACCCCCGCGCGGCACCGGACGCCCAGAAGTACGGGTCATAGCTCAAACCCAGCAGGGTAATGACCTCCAGCCAGGACGGTGTCCACGTCGAGCCTGGCCGCGCCCTCGCACCGCTGAGGTGAGTCATCATCACCATGACGCTCCTTGCCGAAGATCACTTTTTGCGCTGGACGGCAATACGGCTGCCGCCGCGACGAGCAGTTCAGGGCAGCGCGGCATGGGCCTCGGCGAGGAAGCGGTGGCGGTCCTCGCCGTGTGCGATCGCCGCGTTGTAGACGGCGTCGATCGCGGCGACCAGCGGGTCCTGGTCGGCCAGCGCGGTCAGGGCGGGGAACGCGGCAGCCTGCTGGAGCATCTCGGTGACACCCTGCGCGCCGAAGGCCCTCGGGTTCGGACGGAGCGGGATGGTGGTCCGCGGCACCTCGGTGTCGGACAGCAGCCGCCGGAACGCGGTGGCACCGCCCTGCTCGATGAACGCACCGGGCAGTGGACGGCCGCCCTCGACCGTGGCAAGAGCATCGGCGATCCAGCCGACCCGCTCCAGCCCGGCCACCCGCATCGCGCGGCGCGCGGCCCAGCAGGCCACCTCCCGCTGACGCTCGGCGGGCAAAGCGGCGACGCGGTCGAGCAGACGGCGGTCGAGGCGCGCCAACGGCTGTGCCTGGCCGAGGAGTCTGCGGACGCGATCCGGCGGCGGAGGGCCTCCCCACCGCTCGGCTTCCTGCTCGGCTCGCAGCCGGCGGCGTTCCTCGGCCCGCGCGGTCGCCTCGGCGGCCTGCTCCCGTAGGGCCTCAATCCACGGGTACGTTCCGGTGCCGTTGAGCAGGTGGTCCCAGATCAGGCCGAGGGCGACGGCGTGGCGGCCCCGCACTCCCTCGTGCCGCAGCGTCACGCCGTGCGGGCCGGTCGTCAGCCGTACGGTGGTGGGCTCGTCGTCCGGCAGGGCGGTCAGCGGGTCGGGAAAGATCGGCGCGTCGCTGGTCTCCCATGCCCACCGGAGGGTGTCCGCGTCGATCCGTTCCAGGCGCACCTGCAGGTCACCGACGGGCAGGACGCCCACCGGCAGGTCGACAGGTGCGCGCCGGCGGCGCGCCACGGCCACGCGGGCGAGACCCGTGTCGTCCTCGTACGGGTCCGGTGGCAGCGGTGGCAGGAGCGCCGGCCGGGTGGACGGGCGCGGCACCAGGGACAGCATCGCCCACTCGGCGGCCTTGGCCGAGTTCTGCTCCCAGCCGCGAACCTCACCATCGGCCAGCACAGTGCGCCACGGCGTCTCCTCGCGCGCCGCCCAGACGTGCAGCTCGTGCTGCTCGGGCGGGTCGTCGTCGGCGCGCGCCGAGTCGTGCAGGCGGTTGCGGGCGTGCACCCGTACCCGGATCAACCCGCGCGGGACGGCGACGT
This sequence comes from Micromonospora sp. NPDC051300, assembly GCF_044455315.1. Classification (NCBI taxonomy): domain Bacteria; kingdom Bacillati; phylum Actinomycetota; class Actinomycetes; order Micromonosporales; family Micromonosporaceae; genus Micromonospora; species Micromonospora sp. NPDC051300. Next base: position 29,302 of record NZ_JBITEP010000017.1, read on the forward strand.
CGACGAGGGCCTCCGCGACGCCGCCCATCAGGCCGATGACCGACAACCGGCCGCTGGGGCTGAACAGGGTGGCCTCACTGACCGCGTCCCAACCGGCATCAACACGCGTCGGAGGCTCGGGTAGCACCCGCAGGCGTGCCTCGATCGGCCCGGTGTGGATGCCGCAGAAGCCGGTGAGCCGGCTCGGCCCGCCCACCTGAAGGAGGGTGTCGCCGATGGTGTGGATGCCGAGGCCGGTCGTGCCGGGCACGGTGGTCACCTCGTACTGGCAGTAGCTGACGTGCAGTCGCGCCCAGCCCGTCATGCGGCGAACTGCCGCAGCACGGTGGGGTCGGTGATCGTGTCGTCGGCGGCGAGCATGATCGCCTTGGACAGGATCGTCGACAGCATCGGGTCGTCCTCGAACGGCAGGTGCAGCCGCCCGGTGCCCCCACGGGCGGGAACGATGCACAGGTAGGCGTCGTGGGGCTCCATCATGATGTTGCCCGAGCCGAGGTGGATCCGGTAACTCCGCAGGTTCCCGCGTACGTGCAGGTATCGGTCCGCGAGGGCGACCCGGCCGGCGATGGCCATGCGAGGCAGCAGCCGCGCCAGGGCGTCGCGGCGTACCTGCGCCGACGGGGTCAGCGCCCCGACTGCGGTGCGATGCCAGTAGTCCCGGAACCGGTCCTCGCCGCGGTCGGCCCACTGCGGGTCGGTCGCGATCGAGGTGACGCCGACGAACAGGTCCACGTCCCGCATCGCCTCGGTGAACACCAGCGGCGGGACGTCCGTGACCGGCGCGGGCTGCCAGGTCGCGCCCTCGGATCGGGCGAAGCGCACCTGGTCGGTGGCGCAGTGGTCGACGTCGTAGTCGCGCGGGCCGTCGGTGTCGACGAGTTGGTGGTGGAAGGATGCCCGCCAGGCGCCGCCGCCGAAGAGCTTGGTGGCTTCGCTGTCGTAGCCGCCGTCCCACGTGCCGAGGTAGCCGGCCTGCCAGCCGCGGGCACGCATGAGCGCGTTCGCCTGGCGGTAGCGAAGGATGTGCGCGGCGAACCGGTTGGAGTAGGCGCCGGTCCGCTCCTCTGCGGGCGTGAGCAGGTAGACCTCACGGAATGCCTGCTTGAACGGCTGCGTCAGGCCAGCGGCGAGCACCCGTTCGCGCCAGGCGAGGGTCTCGTCCACCGCCGCGTGGATGGGATGCCACATCCGGACGCGATCACCGCGCGCCGGTCGACCGTCGAGACCGACGATCGTCCACCCGCCGCCGTCGGCGTGGGGCAGGCCCGCCGACCAGTCGCATCCCTCGCTGCTGGTCTCCCAGATCAGCCGCCGCCCGTACGTCCCGGTGATCGGGTGGTCCAGGAAGCGGGACACCCAGTCCGGGTACGCCCAGACGCGGTCCTCGGACAGCAGCGCCTCCACCCGCTGCCGCTCGGCGGACAGCGTCGCGTTGACGCCCTTCACCAGGTCCCGTAGCTGTCTTAGCTCGTCGGCGTGCGTATCCTTGAGCACGGCCGGCACGCCCTTGAGCCCGGTGCCGCCGCGAGTGAAGGTCAGACGCGCCTTCTCGCCCACGACCCGCACCGTCGCCTCGTACGGGCCGACCTCGGTCAGCCGGCTTCCGGTGGAGTCGAGCCCGTGGTCGTCGACGGCGAGTTCCATCACCTCGCTGAGCGACCAACCCCGCGACGCGCCGAGTCGTGTCAGCGCGGACTGCACCCGGGCGCGCACCGCCTTGTTCTTCACGGTCGCCGCGAGCCGGGCCAGGGTCCGCACCGGCGTCTCACCGTCGCGCCCGGCGAGCAGGTGCACGGCTGCGATCGCGGTGCGCTGGGCGTACGGGAATCCGGACGCCTGGCGGGGCGCGGCCGAGGCGGCGGCGGTGACCCTGGCCAACAGGTCCGTCGCCGCCTCGCCCGACTCCCGCGACAGCGCCCACACCAGGCCCCGTAGAAGGCGGTCCGAGTCGTCGTGCACCCGGCGACGGTGGGCGGTGAACGCCTCCAGGACCGCGCGCACCGCGCGCGCACCGTCGGTCGCGGTCGTGAGCCGTTCGTCTAGGACGCGCAGCCACTTCGCCGCTGGCGTCGGCTTGTCGAGCGAGGCGCAGTGCGCCAGCAGCTCGGGCACACCCGGCGCGGAGAGGACGTCGCCCAGGTCGGCTCGCACGCGGGGGCCGAACTCGTCGCCGTGGTGCAGCATCCAGGACGGCACGCGGCGACCGGTGGCACGGTCGAGCGCATCCCCGATCAGCATGGCGACGCGCCGGCGTGGCCCGGCCGCCATGAAGTAGTCCTCGGCGATCTCGTCGAACAGGACCGAAAGCGCCGGCGCCAGATCCGCCAGGTCGGCGGGGGCCAGGCGCGCGGCGATCATCGCCGGCAGTTCCAGGTGGGCGCCATCGTGGTAGATCCATCCCCGTCCGGCGACGTCGAGACTCCACAGGAGATCCGCCCGGGTCCAGGCGAGTTCGCCGTCGGCGAGGCTTCGCACGACGTCGTTGAGCCCGGACGGCAGCGAACTGGTTGTCGCTTCGAGGTGTACGGCAAGCGCGGCGCGGCGGCGGAGATCGCCCGGCCATGTCGTGGTGGCGGCCCTCTCCGGTGTTCGGGTCACCGCCGACGTCCGGAAGAAGCTGCCCGTCGGCTGGAGCAGCGGCCGGACCTGGGCGTCGGCTTCGGCGATGCCCGCTTCGATCCGCCGGCGATCCGCGGCGCTGAGCGGGGGAAGCAGGCGCGTCCAGTCACCCACGTCAGCCACCCACCAGGGGCACGAGCCGCACGAAGGCCACCTCGGGCTCGGTGCGCAGGTCGATCTCCTCGGCCAGGTCCTCGACCTGGCGGTCGCCCACCAGCAGCACGAAGCCGTTGCGGGCGAAGGCGGCACACGCCGCGTCCGCCTGGCGTTCCCAGTCCAGTCGCCGGCCCCGACCGACCCGATAGCCGTTCAACGTCGCCTCCGCGTCGGTCGGCCGTACCAGGCCCCGGAAGAGGTCGGCCTGGTCGGCGTTGAACCGGGCCACCTCCTCGCGCACCCGCAACCGGACCAGCTCCCGGGCGGAGATCCGCTCCGGCAGGCCGGTCAACGGCCACTGGTCGATCGCCCTGCCCGTCGCTGTCTCGTCCCGAACCGTGACCGAGGCCATCTGACCGTGCTCCTTGCGTTGAGTTGAGCGGGATCATGGCACGAAGGTCCGACGAAACGACGCCGGTCAGCGGGCAACCGCCGCCCGGTGTTCCAGCCCTCGGACCACGGCAACGCCCCGCCGGGGCACGGTCCGCCCCGGCGCGAATCCGGATGGCGCGGTGTGGCGGCGTCCGCGCATCATGACCGGGTGGCTGTCCACCGAGTGATCGCGCTGATCGACGACCTTCGGTCGTTCGTGGACGGCCGCCCTGCGGAGGTGGCCCGGACGAGCGCCGCCGGCGTGGAGCTTCTCGCCCGCCACCGTGACGGTCGGCTGGACGAGCTGTGGTTGGACCACGACCTCGGCGGCGACGACACGATCTGGCCGGTGGTGGAGGTCCTGGAACGGGCCGCCTTCGACGGTCGACCCCTCGACATCGGTGTGGTCGTCGTCCATTCCGCCAACCCGAGCGGCGCGGAGAAGGTCGCGCTGGTCCTGCGACGCTGGGGCTATCGGGTCCAGGTCGCCTCGGGTTCCCCGCACGTCGGTTACGACAACGCCTCGGCGACGGGCTGACCGGTGCCGGCGAGTCCGTGTCCCGAGGTCCGTGGATGTGTCGGGGCTACGATGCCCCGGTGACGCCTGACAAGTGGGCGCAGTGGCTCCTGAGCCGCCGGGACGGCGACGACGCGGACCTGCGCGCCCGCCACGCCGCGGATCTCGCGGCGTTCCGGGACGGCGTCCTCGACCGAGCTGCCCTGGCGGCCGACGACGTCCTCCTCGACGTGGGCTGCGGGACGGGACTGATCGGGTTCGGCGCGCTGGATCGACTCGGCCCGGACGGTCGGGTCGTCTTCAGCGACATCTCACCCGACGTCCTCGACGTGTGCCGGCGCACCGCCGACGGCGACGGGCGGTGCCGATTCGTGGTCGCGCCGGCCGATGATCTCGCCGGAATCGCCGACGCCTCCGTCGACGTCGTGACCACCCGGTCGGTGCTCATCTATTCCGAGCGCAAGGCCGACGCCTTCGCGGAGTTCTTCCGGGTCCTGCGCCCGGGCGGGCGGATCTCCCTGTTCGAGCCCGTCAACGGCTTCGCGGCGCGGCTGCGCCCCGACGACCTGTTCGGCACCGGCGACTCGCCGGTGAACGACCTGATCGCCAAGGTCGGCGACGTCTACCGCGGCACCACCGGGGAGGCCACCCGACCGATGACGGACTTCGACGAACGTGACCTCCTCGACTGGGCGGTGACCGCCGGCTTCGAGGCGGTGGAGCTGGACTACCGCGCCCAGATCGACGTGCCCGCCGGCCCCGTCGGGGACTGGGAGACCCTCAAGCGGGCGGCACCCAACCCGCTGGTCCCCACGTACGGCGAAGCGGTCGCCGCCGCCCTGACCGTCGACGAACGCGAGCGGCTCGACGCGTACATGACCGCCCTGGTCGCGGCCGGCACGCCTACGCGGCGCACGATGGCCTCGGCGTTCCTTCGCGCCCGGCGTCCGCACCGCGAACGCTGAGCCGGCCGGCGACGCGGCACGCCTACCAGGCATGCTGGGGCGATGTCGACGCAGCGCTATCTCGTCCTTCACGACTACGGCATGGGCGGCCTGTGGTGGTGGATCCGCGCCGGTTCGGTCCGGGAGGTGCGGGAAACCTTCGCCGAGGTCGAGGTCGTCGACGACCCCGCCGCTGTCGCGCGCGCCGAGGGTTGGGGCCTCGACGAGGTGGACATCGGTGCGGCGACTCTTCCCGCCGGCCTGGACGACCTGCGCGCCACCCGCGTCGAGCAGCGCGCGCTGCCCGGTTTCGGCGCGCTCGCCGACAGGCAGGTGCTGTTCCTGCGACAGGTGGGCGACGACGAGCCGGTGACGTACCTGATGGAGGTCGGGCCGGACGGCCGCCGCATCCGGCAGGTGGAGGTGGCCGAGGACGGCACCGGGATCAGGTCCGACGCCGACGACTGGCTGATGAACCCGCCGGTGGTGGACCTCTTCGATCCGCGGCTGCCGGACCGGGAGATCGATCGTGAGGAGTTCGAGCGGGTGTGGGCGGCCGCACGGTGGGAAAGCGGCCGGTAGCCCTGCCGGATCGGACCTGTCAGCCGGCCGGCGGGCACCACCGATCGACAGTGGCGGCGATGCGCGCGGCCACGGCGTCCGGATCCACCAGTTGATGCAGGTGAAGACCGGGAACCTGGTCGACGTCCCAGCCGCGGTCCCGCGCCTCCTGAGCGACGTCCTCGTACGGCGGGCCGAACAGCAGGTAACCACAGGCCGTGTCGTCCCAGCCGTCCGGCACGGGAACCTCCGCCTCGTAGTAGCTCAGCGGCAGGCGCGGCTGCTCGGCCGAGACGTCCCGCCGGGTCCCCGGATCCGGGAACATCGGCGCGACGTCCGACTCGTCCCACCACGCCGTCCACTGCGGCAGCCTGCCACCGGTCACCATGGGCCGCAGAAAGTCCAGCAGTTCCGGCGGCGCCACGGCCGTCGGCCCGCGTCGAGCGGGCAACGCCGCGTCGACGAACAGGCAGCCGGCCACCGGACGCCGGGCGGCCTCGACGATGACCGGGACGAAGAGGCCGGCGTTGCTGTGCGCGACCACGACGACGGGCATGTCCAGCGGCAACTCGTCGATGGACCCGCCGACGGTCTCGGCGACCGACCGCCAGAACGGCGGTCCGGCGTCCGCCACGCCGACAAGCGAGGGCACCACCATGACGGCGCCCGAGGCCGTCAGCCTCGCCGCCACAGGCGCCCACGTCAGCGGGCCCACCGATGGGCTGTGCACCAGAACGATCGCGGCATCCACCGGTTCACCGTGCCCGACGTGCCCGCCCGCCGCCACCCCGTCCGTCACGCCGACGGCGAACACCACGCCGGTGTGTCCTCAGCCGCCGGCCCTCCACTCGAAGCCGTCGGGGTCGGTGAAGGTTCCGGCGCCGCTGCCCACGACGAGCCGGTGCGACCCGTCGCCGTCCGGCGGAACACCCACGTCCCTGGCCGCGGCGCGACGGCCGTACAGCGCCAGCTTGATGGTCGAGGTGGCGAACTCGACGTACCGGCGGCCGAAGCTCTTCGCCACGGTCAGGCCACGGTCGACGTAGAACCGCCTGGTGACGGCCACGTCGTCTACTCCCAGCAGGAGCACGACCTCGTCGACGTGCCGGCCGGCCGGCCCGGTGTCCTTCTTCGACGACGTCGCGATCTTCCAGATCGTGCCGTACGGGTCGCGCAGCACCCCGCCGTAACCCCAGAAGCTCTTCCCGGCCGGCTTCAGGGTGGTCGCCCCGCCGGCGAGGGCCGCGCCGAACAGGTTGTCGACGGTCCCCGGCTGCGACACCACGAGCGACATCGCGTATCCCCGGAATCCGGTCGTCGGCTGCGGTGACCCGCTCACGCGCAGGCGGTCGCCCAGGTCGAAGGCGGTGGTGTAGAAGTCCCGGGCGGTGGCCGGGTCCGGCACCTGGAGCGTGACGGAATCAATGGCAGACATGATTGTTTCCCTTCGAGCGGTACGGATGGCGAGTTCAGCGGTCCTGGATCAGCCCCAGCACGTTGCCGTCGGGATCGGTGACGGTGGCGACGAGGCGACCGCCGCCGACGTCGTGCGCCGCCTCGGCCACCGTGGCGCCGGCGGCGCTCAGCTCGGCGAGCTTCGCGTCGAGGTCCGGCACGTGCCAGTAGGCCACCGGCGAGGTCAGGCCCTGCGGCCCGCCACCGGGCACCAGGCCGATGTGCTGGCCCCCCGTGTCGAAGCCGACGTAATAGGGCGAGTCGGCCGTCGGCGGCACGCCGAGCAGGGCCGCGTACACCGCCTTGGCCCTGGCCAGATCCGACACCGGGTGCAGCACGGTCCCGATCCCGTGCCCGGAAGAACCCACCATGATCACTCCTTCGGTTCGGCCGGTCGCCGCCGGCCCGATCGGTTCGTGCGCCCAGCATGTCCGCCGGCGCCTCGGTGCGGATCCGTGCCGACCACGGAGGCGACCACGGAACCGCCACCCGGAGAGGCGTGCGACAGAATGGCGTGATGGTCGACGTCTCACCCCGCGAAGCCGAGGTGCTCGCGCTGGTCGGCGACCATCTCAGCAACGCGGAGATCGGCGCGCGGCTGTTCATCTCGGTGCGTACCGTCGAGACGCATGTCTCCTCACTGCTGCGCAAGCTGGACGTCCCGGACCGCCGGGCGCTCGCCCGGCGGGTGCCGGAGCTGACCGGCCGGAACGCCGCCCACCCGGCCCCGGTCCTGCCGGCCCCGCTGACCCCGTTCGTCGGCCGGGCGCGCGAGCGCGCCGAGCTGACCGAGCTGATCCGCGCGCACCGCCAGGTGAGCGCGGTCGGCCCGGGAGGGGTGGGCAAGACCCGCCTCGCGCTGGCGGTGGCCGCGCAGACCGCCGGCGAACACCCCGACGGCGTGTGGTTCGTCGACCTGGTCCCGGTCGCCGACCCCGCCATGGTCGCCACCGCGGTCGCCGTGGCGCTCGGCCTGGGCGAGCAGCCCGGGCGGGACATGACCGGATCGGTCACCGCCGCCCTGGCCGACCGGCACGCGTTGCTGGTGCTCGACAACTGCGAACACGTCCTCGACGCGGTCACGCTGTTCCTCGAACGGCTGCTGGCCGCCTGCCCCGACGTGACGGTGCTGGTGACCAGCCGGGCCCGGCTGATGGTGCCATTCGAGCGGGTGTACCCGGTGCCGCCGCTGTCGCTCGCCGCCGACGGCGAACCCGACGCGGTCGCGTTGTTCCTGCAGCGCGCGGCGGCGGTGGCCTGGCCCCTGGATCCCCCACTGCACGACCAGGTCGCCGCGATCTGCGAACGGCTGGACGGGATGGCGCTGTCGATCGAACTGGCCGCCGCCCGCTACCCGACGCTGGGCCTGGACGGCATCACCGCCGCCCTGTCCCACCCGCTGCGGATGCTCACCGGCGGGGCCCGTGCCGACGACAGGCACCGCTCGGTGCGAGCGACGCTGGACTGGAGTCACGCCCTGCTGGAGCGCGACGACCAGGCGCTGCTGCGCCGGGTGTCGGTCTTCGTGGCCCCGTTCACCGCATCGGCGGCGGCGCGGGTCGCCGGGCTGGCGGAGGGCGTCGTCGCCGACGGGCTGGCCCGCCTCGCCGAACAGAGCCTGCTGACGGTGAACGCCTTTCCCGGCGGCACCGAGTACCGGGTGCCCGAAACCATCCGCCAGTACGGGACGGAACGGCTCGCCGAGGCCGGCGAACTGACCGACTCGCGGTCCCGGCACCTGCGCTGGTGCCTGGCCAGGGCCACCGACCTGAGCGTGGTGCGGGCCGACTGGCGGACCCGGTTCGACCCGGTGGCCGACGACCTGCGCGCCGCCCTGTCGTGGGCGTCCGACCGGCCGGAGCAACGCGCGGACGCCCACCGCCTCGCCCGCCACCTGGCGGAGGCGACCTTCGTGCGTACCCTGGTCGGCGAGTCCCAACTGCGCTACGAGCAGGCGGCCGCGCTCGCCGACGAGCCCGCCGTCGAGGCGTCGATGCTCCGGCAGGCCGCAGCCGTGGCCGGCTGCCGGATGCGCGGCGACGACATGTACCGCCTGCACCGGGCGGCCGCCGAGGCCGCCCGCCGGGCGCACGACGACGCCGGCGCCGCCACCGACCTGGCGACCGCCGCCACCAGCTCCTACCGGTTCTGGAGCAAGTTCGCCCACCTCCCGGCGCAGCGGGAGGCGATCGCGCTCGTCGACGAGGCGCGGAAGCTGGCCGGCGACGACCCGGCCGCCCGCGCCGCGGTGGCGCTGGCCGAGGCCGGCGTGCTCGCCGACGCGTTCGGCGCCGCGCAGGGCCCACCCGAGAACGACGTACCCGAGACGATCGCGGGCGCCGAACGGGCGGTAGCCCTCGCGCGCCGCACCGGCGACCCGCTCGCCGAGTCCGCCGCGCTCGACGCGCTCACCGGCGCCCGGTGCTGGGCCGGCGAGACGTTCGCCAGCGCCGCCACGGCCCGGCGACGGGTCGCGCTGCTCTCCCCCCTGCCCGCCACGCCGGCCAGCACCCACGAACTGCTCGACGCGCTCGGTAACGCCGCCGAGGCCAGCCTCGGCGCGGGAGACCTGCCGGCCGCCCGCCGGTGGGCACGGCAGATCGCCGACCACCCGCTGCTCGCCGAGGTCGGTCACCGCGCCACGAGTTGGCTGCTGGTCGCCGACGCGCTCGCCGGCGACGTCGACGAGGTGCTCGCCGGCGGCGTACGGTTCCTCGACGCCTGGCAGCGGGCCGGGCGCCCCGCCCGGTCGGTGCTCGGGCCCGCGGCGGCCGGCGTCGCGATGATCCACGGGCTTCGCGACGACCGGGAGGCGCGACACGTCTGGACCGGGGTCCTGGATCAGCTCGGCACCTCACCGGAACAGATCTACGGCTACGGCGCCGTCTTCGACTCGATGCTCCTGCTGCACCGGGGACAGGCGTCTGAAGCCCTGGCCCGGATGGCGCCCGAACCCGGCACGGTGTGGAAGTCGGTCACCTGGGTCTGGCTGCACTGGTACGTCGCGCTACGCGCCGAGGCCGCGGTGCTCGCCGGAAGCCCGAGCGCCCGCGAGCACCTGGCCGAGGCCCGGGCCGTGGTGGCCGGCAATCCCGTCGCCGAGGCCCTGGTGCGACGCGCCGGAGCTCTGCTCGACGGCGATCACCTGGCGCTGCTCGACGCGGCGGACGCGTTCGACGCCGCCGGCTGCCGCTACCAGTCGGCGAGAACGCTGGTGCTCGCCGGCGGCGCCCCCGCCGCGCTCGGCGCCGCCACCCTCGACGACCTGGGACTCACCCCGATCGGCTCCGGCGATCCCGGATGACCGGTGCTGACGAGGGCCGGCGGCTGTCAGCGTGCACACAGGGGCGCGCGGTCACCCGACCTGATCGCCACCGGAGATCCAGCCGGCGAGCTGCCGGCTGGTCTCGTCGCCGAGCGTCGCCGCCAGCCGGGCCGCCAACTCGCGCAGGTGCACCCGCTCCGCCTCGGTGACCCGCAACTCCGGCCGGGGGGCGCGGCGCCAGGTCGTTCCCGCCGCGTCCCTGGCGAGGCGGGTCGCGTCGGCCCTGCCCCGTTCGGCCAGCCGAGGATCACCGTCGGCGGCCAGGATCAGCGCCGCCCGCAACTCCACCCCCGCGCCCCGACCGCGCAGGAGTTTGTAGCCGGCCCGCCGCAACTCCACCCGGCCGTCGCGCAGCAGCTCCCACGGCAGGTCCGGCGGCAGCGCGCCGGCGACCGGGCGCAGCGCACGCGCCGCCTCCCGGACCACCGCCGGTGACGGGTCCCGCACCGACGCCACCACCTCCCCCGCCACGACCGCGTCCAGCAGCCGCAGAGCCCGTACCGCCTGGGCCCGGACCGTCGGCCGCGCGTGGCCGAGCAGCCGCAGCAGCAGCGGGGCGTCCGCCGCCGAACCGGTCTCGGCCAGTCCGGCGATCGCCCCGACGGCCGGCTCGGTGGATGCGGCGCCGGCGCGGTAGTGCTCCCGCGCGTCCACGCCGACGCGGCGGGCCGCGTCTCGCGCCACGGCCCGCACCAACGGCGCGTCGTCATCCAGGTGCCCGGCGACGTCGGCGTCCTGACCGGCCCGCACCAGGCCGGTCAACGCCACCACCCGCACCTCGGCCCGCCTCGAGCGAGCCAACCGCCGGAGGACGTCGTGCCGGCGGGTCCAGACCGCGTCGCGGCACGCCGCCTCCGCCGCCCACGCCCGCACCCGCACGTCCGGGTCCGACTCGGCCAGGGTCACCAGCTCCGGGGTACGCAGCCCACCGCGCGCCAGCACGGTGTCGAGGACGAATCGCCGCTCCCGGCGACCCGCCGAGGCGAGCAGGGCGCGCCACGACTGCTCCGTGGCCGCCAGCACCGCCACCCGCGCCTGGGCGAGCGCGAAGCCGGCGCGGGCGCGCACCTCGAGGCGCAGCGCGGTCGGCAGGACGGCGGGCAGGCGCACGTCGGCGTCGTCGGCGAGCACCAGCGCGAGGCCGGCCCGCGCCCGGTTCCGCACCGGGGCCACCCAGTCGGCGGCACGCACCACCAGGAACGGCATGACCTCCGGGTACGCTCCGGCGATCATCGCCGCGACCGCCCGCTCCCGGATCCGCCCGTCGGCGTGCGAGCTCGCCAGCGCCGTCGCCACCGGCCCCACGGACAATGGACCGACGACCCGCTGCCACACCGGGTCCCGGTGCCGGCCGTACCACGGTGCCGACCGCGCGTGTTCGTCGAGCCGGACCACCAGCCCCGGCGCGCCGGCCACCAGCGCCAACGCCGATCGTGCCACCGCCTCGTCGCCACCGGCGTCGACCTCGAGCAGCACGTCCACCAGACGGTCCAGCGCGTCCCGTCCGCCGGCCCCGGCGTCCTCGACCGCGACCCGCACCACCGGAAGCAGTCCTTCCTCCCGCACCGGCGAAGGTGCGCGGGTCCGGCCGTCGCGTCTGCCCCAGATCACCCCGACATCCTGCCCCGCCGACCGTGGCGGTCGAACCCGGTTTTCGGTCGACCGCGAGCCTGATCCGTCAGTGGGCGTGAACCGCTGATCTCACCGATGGTCCTCCGCCCAGGCGGGATCGGTCAGCGCCGCCATCCGATTCCACTGCGGCACGCCACCGGGAAGCGTCCAGGCCCGGCTGGGTTTTGGTCTGAGCTGCGGTGCCACGAGGTCGTCGGCGAACCGCCGCCGCTCGGCGACCAACGCGTCGGCAGCCCCCGGTACGCCCATCGGACGATCGGGTCCTCCGCCTGGCCCCCGCCGATGCGTCGTGCGTCTGCCGACCGCACCGGTGGCAGGACCGGCTGGTAGCCCGCCAGCGGCCACCCTCGACCAGGTCCTCACGTCGCGCACGCACAACCGTCACGACGTCGTCCTACCCGACCCGGCGACCGGACACGACCGGGTATTCGAGCGGAGGCGATGGTTCAGGACGGCCGGTGTGGTCCCGCCCGCAGGGTGAGCAGGGTGATCTCGCTCGGCGCGAAGATCCGGAACGGTGGGCCCCAGAAACCGGTGCCCCGACTCGTGTAGAGCTGCGTGCGGCCGTGCCGGCTGAGGCCCTGCACCACCGGCTGGTCGAGTCGGACGAGGTAGTGGAACGGCCACATCTGGCCGCCGTGGGTGTGCCCGGACAGTTGCAGGTCGACGCCGGCCGCCACCGCCTCGGCGATCTGCTTCGGCTGGTGGGCCAGCAGCAGCACGGGCAGCCGAGGGTCGGCGCCGTCGAGCGCCGCGCTGTGGTCGGCCCGGTGACCGGCGACGCCGGACGAGGCGGCGGTCACGTCGTCCACCCCGGCGACGACGAGCCGCGCGCCGTCCCGCTCCACCACCAGGTGCCGGTTGTGCAGGGGCTCCCAGCCGAGAGTGCGCATGTGGTCGACCCAGCCCTGCGCCTCGCCGTAGTACTCGTGGTTGCCCGTCACGTACGCCCGCAGCAGCCCGGCCCGCACGGCGCCGAGCGGCGCGGCCTGCGCCCGTCGCTGCTCGACGGTGCCGTCGGCGATGTCACCGGTGTGGCAGACGATGTCGGCGTCCAGGCCGTTGACCACCTCGATGGTGCGCGCCGACCAGCGGGCCCGGTCGATCGGGCCGTAGTGGGTGTCGGTCAGCAGCACCACCCGGGCCCCGTCGAGACCGGCGCCGAGCCGGTCGACGGTGACGTCGACCCGCCGGACCCGGGGCACGCGCATCGCCTCGGCGTACCCCCAGGTCGCCAGCACGGCCGAGACCACCGCGACGCCGACCGCCACGGCCCGGGACCGGGCCGGGTCGGCGACGCCCACCGCGGCCATCACGAGCCGCGCGACGTTGCCGAGCAACGCCCAGACGAACAGGATCCAGACCAGACCGAGGAGGACGTCCCCGGCGCGGGCCGCCGCGTCCGACCGCCGGCGGCCGTGCCCGAGATACATCAGGGCGGGGAACGCGCACAACGCGACCGCGAACACCGCCGTGCCCGCGGCCGACACCGGCGACGGCCAGCGCGCCGCCACCGTCAACGTCCACCACGGCAGACCGAACAGCAGGAGGAGGATCGCGACGAGCGTCGCCCCGGACATCAGCGGTCGCAACGACCGGCGCCTGGGACGCACCTGCACGGCTTCACCGGTTGCCATCTCGTCCTCCGATCGGGTCCGTGCAGCATGACACGATCCGACGTCAATCGACCACGCGCCGACCACGGACCGGCGCCGCACCCGGAAGCACCGCACGCCGGACCGACCCGGAGCCGAACCGGCCCGGTGACGCTCGCCCTGCGGCAGCACGTCGGACCCTCGGCCCGGCGTGGTCGGGAAGCTACATCGACGTGGTGGAGCCCCCGTTGACGGCGTACTCGGCGCCGGTCACCTGGCGGGCGGCCGAGCCGGCGAGAAAGCGCACGACGGCGGCGACATCGGCGGGCTCGTTCATCCGACCGAGCGCGAGCCCGCGCATCTCGCGGACGAAGTGCTCGGCGGCCGCTTCCGGATCGACCCCGAGCCGCCGCGCCAGTGAGCCCAGGAAGCGGTTCATGGTGGAGGTCCGGGTCGGGCCGGGCGCCACCGTGTTGACCCGCACACCCGCCGACCCGTACTCCATCGACAGCGCCTTGGCCAGGGCCAGCAGCGCGGCCTTGCTCACCGCATAGTCGACCAGGTACGGCTTGGGGTGCCGGGCAGCCTCGGAACCGATGTTCACCACGCTGCCGCCGCCCCGCCCGACCATCATCGGGATCAGCTCCCGGCACAGCCGGACGCACGACATGACGTTGACCTCCCAGGTGTGCTGCCAGGCCGCATCGTCGACCTCGGTGAACGCGTCGCGGTACGGCGCCACGGCCACGTTGTTCACCAGGATGTCGACGCCGCCGAAGTGGTCGAGCGCGGCGGCGGCGACCCGCCGCGCCCCCTCGGCCGTGCCGAGGTCGACGGTGACCGCGTGGACGCCGGGAAGCCCCTCACACGCGGACGGGTCGAGGTCGGCGGCGACCAGGCGGCAGCCCTCCCCGGCGAACAGTCGCACCACCTCCAGACCGATGCCGGAACCGGCCCCGGTCACGACAACCACCCGGCCGGTCAACGAGTCACGCATCGGCACTCCAGAAGTAGTCCTCGCCCCGACCGGCCACGCCGGCGGCCAGCAGACACTCGATCTCGAACTCGGTCTGCCACAGGTCCCGCCACGCCCACAGCCGGCGGGTGAGCTGCTCCAGGCCCAGCTCCTGGGTCACCCCGATCGCGCCGTGCACCTGGTGGGCGATCCGCGCGACGGCGCCCGCCGCCCGGGCCGCCACCGCGTGCCCGCTCAGCACCGAGGCGTCGTCGTCCACGTCGGCGAGCGCCCGCTCCAGCGCGGCGGCCGCGAGCACCGACTGCGCATGCGCCTCGGCGACGAGCGCGGCCACCGCCTGGAACCGGGCGATCGGGCGGCCGAACTGCACCCGGGTCCCGGCGTACGCGGCGGTGCGTCGCGCGCCCGCGAGGGCTCCCCCGACCAGCCGCGCGGTGTGCAGCACCCGCCAGCGTGCCAACGCCGGGCCGGCGCCCTCACCCGCGCCGGGCACGGTCAGCTCGTCGACGGGCTCGTGCGCGAGGTTCTCCCGCTCCCGGGCTCCCCGGAGCGGCACCACCGTGTCGCCGCCGTCGAGCACGAGCACGTCGGCGCACCACCGCCCCCACGGCACGAGCGTCTCCCCGTTGCCGACCGGCAGCGCCACCCCCACCGCCCCGCCCGTCGCACCCGCGTACAGCTCCGGGATCGGCGTCGACAAGCCTGCCCCGGCGAGCGCCCGCACCACGTCGGCGAGGTCGGTGAGCGATCCCCCGTACCCGCCGTCGGCCTCGGCCACGGCCAGCAGGTGCCACTGCTGCTCCACCGCGACCCGCCAGACCGCGCCCATGTCGCCGGCGGCGCGTACCGTCGCCACCGCGGCCCGCGCGACGGAATCCGTGGTCGACGTCATCGTGCCTCCTCCAGAGCGGCCCGGGCGACAAGCACACCAAGCACCTCGGTGGTGCCCCCGCGAAGCGAGAAACCGGGCGCGGACAACTGGGCCCCCGCGCGCATCGCGGTGAACCGCGACCAGTCCTCGGCGCCCATGTCGGCCCGGGTCAACCCGCGCGCGGCCTCGATGACGTCGACCTCGAACCGGTTGCCCAGCAGCTTCAGCGTCGCCGCCGCCGACACCGGAGCCTCCCCCGCGTCCATCCGGGCCGCGACGCGCCGGCCCAGCGCGCGCAGCGCGGTCAGGCGGGCCACCAACTCACCGAGCCGCCACCCGCCGGCCCCGTCGACCATGAGACGCAGCAGGGGGTACGTGCTCAGCACCCGCTCCGGGCCGCCCCGCTCGAACGCGAGCTGGTCGGTGACCTGAGCCCAGCCGTTGCCGACCGTGCCGAGCACCCAGGCGTCCGGCACGACGGCGCCGTCGAGGAAGACCTCGCAGGAGTGGCCGGACCCGTGCAGGTCGGGGATCGGACGCACGGTGACACCGGGCTGATCGAGGTCGAGGACGAACTCGCTCAGACCCTCGTGCCGGTCCGGGCCGGTGGGCGAGCCGCCGGTGCGGGCCAACACGTAGGCGTGCGTCGCCCGGTGGGCGTGGCTGGACCAGACCTTCTGCCCGGTCAGCGTCCACCCGCCGGAAGCACGTTCGGCGCGGGTCCGCACGGCGGCGAGGTCGGAGCCGGCATCGGGCTCGCTCATGCCGAGGCAGAACCGGGCCTCGCCGGCGGCGATGCGGGGCAGCACGTGCGCCTTGAGCTCCTCGCTGCCCCACCGGGCCACGGCCGGCCCGATCTGCCGGTCGGCGATCCAGTGCCCGGCGACCGGCGCGCCCGCCCGCAGCAGTTCCTCGGTCAGCACGAACCGGTCCGCGAACCCCCGCCCCTGCCCGCCGTGGCGCGGCTCCCAGGTCAGACCGATCCAGCCACGGGCGCCGAGCAGCCGAGTGAAGTCCTCGTCGTACCCCGCCAGCCAGGAGTCGCAGCGCGGCGTGAAACGTCCCTCGCGCCGCCACCGCTCCAGTTGGGCGCGGATCTCCGCGCGGTCCACTGACGTCACGGCGTCCCCAGGATCTGCGCCTGGTGCTCACCCAGCGTCGGAGCGGGGCGGTACGCCACGGCGGGGGTGGCGGAGAAGCGCAGGGGCGCGGCGATGCTGCGCAGCGTGCCGACAGTCGGGTGCTCGACGAGCGAGACCACGCCACGCTCGAGCAGGTCGTCGTCGCGCAGCAGGTCCTCGTAGCGGGCCAGGGGCGCACACGGCACGTCGATCTCGTCGAGAACGACGAGCCACTCGTCGGTGGTGCGGGTGAGCATGATCTCGCCGACGATGCCGTACAGCGCGTCGGCGTTGGCGATCCGCCTGCCGACGCTGTCGAAGCGTGGCTCGGCCAGCACCGAGCCGCGACCGGCGCGGTCGAGGAACCGTCGCCACTGCCGTTCCGTGTAGATCATGACGCAGAGGTGACCGTCCCGGGTGCGGTAGGGGCGACGGTTGGTCGCCGCGGTACGCGGATAGACCGGCGGGCCCACGGGCGGCTCGAACGTCCAGCCGTCCAACTGCTCGAGCAGGCCGAAGGCGAACGTGGTGTCGAACATCGGAACCTCGACGCGCTGGCCCTCGCCGGTGGCGTCGCGGTGCCGCAGCGCGGCGAGGACCCCGACGGCGGCGGTGAGCCCGGCGAGCTTGTCCGCGACCGGGGTGACGACGTAGCCGGGCTCGTCCTGGTTGACGCTCTGCATCGCCGCCAGACCCGACGCGCCCTGGATGACGTCGTCGTAGGCCGGACGGTCGGCGTGCGGACTGTCGCCGCTGAAACCCGGGATCGCGCAGTAGACCAGGCCGGGGTGGTGGCGCGCGCAGTCCTCGTAGGAGACCTGGAGGCGGCGAGCGGCCCCGGGGCGCATGTTGTGCACCAGCACGTCGGCGGTCGGCAGCAGCCGGGCCAGGTCCGCCCGCCCCCGCTGGGTCGTCAGGTCGAGCACGACAGAGCGCTTGCCGCGGTTCATGTTGAGGAACACCGCCGCCATGCCCGGCACGGTGGCGGCACCGAGCTGCCGGGCGATGTCACCGCCGGGCGCCTCGATCTTCACCACATCGGCCCCGAGGTCGGCGAGCATGAGCGTGCAGTACGGCCCGGAGAAGGTGCTGGTGAGGTCGAGCACGCGCACGCCGCGCAGCGGGCCGCTCACCGCTGGGCCCGCCGCCGCAGCGACCACATCTGCGAGGCCCGCTCGGCCTCCATCGCCTGTTCCCACTCCACCACGGTGGGGCCGACCGAGCGCCGGAACGACGCGGTCACCCGCCGGCTCAGCTCCGGGTCGTCCGGCGCGGCGGCGGCGAGGGCGAACGCACGGACGTCGACCTCGTCGTCGGCGACGCACTCCCGGGCCAACCCGGCGCGAACCGATCCGTCACCGTCCAACTCCTGGTTGAGCAGGGTCATCGCCGCGGCGCCGGAACGGCCGAGCGCGGCGGCGGCCAGCAGCAGGTGACCACCGCCGGGATGCAGCCCGATCGCGCCGAATCCGGCGACGATCCGGGTGCTCGCGCCGACCACCCGGACGTCCGCGGCGAGCAGCAGGTTGACCCCCGCGCCGACGGCGGCGCCGCGGACCGACGCGACGACCGGGACGCCGAGGCGACCCAGGCGGAAGAACGAGTCGTAGACGACGCCCAGGGCGGCGTAGCGACGCGGATCCGCGGGGTCCTCGGCCACGTCGTGCAGCAGCTCCCGATGGGCGCCCGCGCAGAAGTGACCGCCGCTGCCGCGGACCACCGCGGACCGCACCTCCGGGTCCGCGTCGACGCGGGCGATCGTCCGCGCCAGCTCGGTCGCCATCGCGAGGGTGAGGGCGTTGCGGCGCTCCGGGGCGTCCAGCGAGATGACGGCGACACCGTCGCGCACCTGGAGGTCGACCTCCGGGCCGCTCATTCGAGCACCGCCAGCCCGGCCCGGGCGACCTCCATGTCCTGGGTGTAGTGGCCGCCACTGACGCCGATCCCGCCCACGACGACGCCGTCGACCCGGATGGGGAATCCCCCGCCGAAGGTCACCAGGCGATCGACGCCGGCGGGTGCGCCCAGGGCGAGCGGGCCGTCGTCCTTGATGAAGTCGTACCAGCCGTCGCTGCTCAACCCGAACCCGACCGCGGTGTACGCCTTGTCCTGGGCCAGTTGCACGCTGACCAGCGGCGCGGCGTCCATGCGTTGGTAGACCTTCAGCACCCCGCTCTCGTCACAGATCGCCACCGTGACGGGCATGCCGATCGACTCGGCCCGCGCGATCGCCGCCTCGACGGCGGCCGCGGCCGCGGCCCGCGAGATCGTCGGCCGGTGCACCACGGGGCTGGGTGTCGTCGGCTCGTCCTGGTACGACAGGAACGGGTCCCGCCGGCGATATCCACTACGGCGCGGCGACCCGCCGCTGCGACCTCTCATGACTGCTCCTCGTCCAGGGGTTGGCCGGTGATGCCGAACATGCGGGCGATCCGCTCCTCCGCGAAGCGTGAGACCCCGCCCTCGCGCGAGACGGAGCGGACACCCTCGACCGCCAGCAGCGTGGGCCGCACCAGCGCGCCCATGGTGACCGGCGCGGACGGGCAGGCACGGCACCGGCCCTTGAGGCTGACCCGGGCGTCGCCGGCGTCGTCGACCTGCACGGTGATGCCGCCGCCGTGCGCCTCGACCAACTGCCGGACCTTGCCCTCCAGCGCCCGGTCGGCGGCCCGGTTCAGGTCAGCGTCGGCCACGGCGCACCGCCTTGCGGGCCGGCGCGGGGGCCGGGGCCGGGGACGGGCCGTAGAGTTCCTCGGTCTTCGCCGCGACGTCGATGCCCATCATGGCGGCGTAGTTCAGGCCGAAGATCTTCGCCTTGACCTCGTCGGTCAGCTCGGGATAGCCGTAGCCGTCCTGGAGGTCCTCGGGCATCGTCATCTCGGCGAAGAGGTCGATGTACGCCTGCACCTTCGGCCACACGAACGCCTCGGAGCCCCACAGCAGCCGGTCCGGGCCGACGTGCAGCAGACACTTGCCGATCGCGTGCAACGCGGCCCGCGGGGCGACCGGGTACTGGTTGATCCAGGCCGTCAGCGCCAGGTGGATGTTCTCGTAGCGCGACGCGATGTTGATCGTCTCGTCGATGAATGGCTCACCGAGGTGGTGGACGATGAAGTTCATCTCCGGGAAGTCCTGGGCGGCGCGTTCGAGGTCGTAGGGGGCCAGGTCGATGATGTGCTGCGTGTTGAACGCCAACCCCTTGTGGAACTGCACGTTCGTCACGCCGTGCTCCAGGCACGCCTCCCAGATCGGGTACGCCACGTCGGGGTCGTCGATGCGCCAGGACACCCCGCCGGAGTGCGCCTGGTAGAACTTGAAACTGACCGCGCCCCACTCCTCGATCTGACGGATCGCCTCCGTCACCGCGCCGTAGCGGCCGTGGGTGATCGGGTCGACGCCGCCGCAGAACAGCACCCGGTCCGGATACGCCTCCTTGAGCTTGTAGTTGTTCTCCGCCGGGGAGAAGCCGAGCTTCCAGCCACCGTGGCTGGGCACGGTCTGCGCCATCGCGATGTCGGTGTCGGACTCCTCGAACATCAGCCGGTAGGCGTCCTCGACGGACAGTTCACGGTCGGAGATGTCGTCGTAGGGAAAGCCCGACCGGGAGTACTTCCTGGCGTACTCGACAAGCGCGTTCGTGGACTTGCGGCCACCGCCGTACGTCTCGTCGTAGTTGTCCTCGGTGAGCTTGTACATGTGGATGGCGTTGTCGAAGATGAAGAAGTCGTTCTTCACGGGCGGTCCCTCTCGCTGGCGGGGTGCGGTGGTTCAGGATGTTCGGCCTCGAGCCGCTCGACGTGCCGGACGGCCAACCGACGGCGGCGCCGCACCGCCAGGCCGGCGACGGACACACCGCCGATGACGGCGACACCGTTGAAGACGCTCTCGATCCACGTCGCCGCGCCGAGGTGCTGGAGGCCGGCGATCGTGAAGCTCACGAAGTAGGCGGCGATGAGCGTCCCCAGCATGTTCACCCGGCCCGGGCGCAGGACGGCAGCGCCGAGGAACGCGGCGGCGAAGGCGGGCAGCAGGAACTGCTGGCCGACCGCCGGTTGCCCGGAGCCGATGCGGGAGGCGAGCAGCAGGCCGGCGAGCGCGGCGAGCACGGCGGCGCCGACGAACGCGCGCAGGGTGTAGGAGTTGACGTCGATGCCGGCACGCGCGGCGCCGCGCAGGTTGCCGTCCATCGAGTACATCCGCTGCCCGAACGGCGTCCACACCACCACCACCTCCAGCACGACGACGATCGCGAGCAGGTACAGCAGCGGCAGTGGTATCCCGGCGAGGTCGCCTCGGGCGATGCCGGTGAAGCTCTCCGGCACGTTCTGGAAGATGACCCGGCCACCGGTGATCAGGTAGAGCAGGCCCATGAGCACGCTGCCGGTGGCCAGCGTGGCGATGATGGAGGTCATGCCGAAACGCAGCACCAGCAGCGTGTTCAGCACGCCGACCGCGACGGCGGCCGCGAGGACCGCCACCACGGCCAGCCAGATCGGCACGTCCCGAACCGCGATCAACCACACCGCGAGGCCCTGGGCCAGGCCCAGCATCGGCCCGACCGAGGCGTCGAGGTAGTGCGCGAGCAGCGGCAGCGTCGCCGCGAGGGCGACGATGACCGTCACGGTCTGGTTGACCAGGACGAGCCGGAAGTTGGTGACCGTGAAGTAGGTCGACGGGCTCAGCGCGGAGAACGTGGCGATCACCAGGACGAGCAGCCCGACGAGGCCGAACCTGCCGGTCGCGCCGACGAGCCACTCGGCGGTGCTCGGCCGGGACCGGTCGGCGTTCTGTCGGACGAGGACGGGCGGGGTGGTGAGGGTGTCGGGCATCAGCGGGCACTCCGTTCCCGAGCGTCCGTGCCCCGGACGATGAGCTGCACGCACCGCTCCACGTCGAGGTCGCGGGTCGGACCGTGATGGACGGCCCGGCCGCCCTTCATCACCAGCAGCCGGTCAGCCAGTTCGAGCAGTTCGGGTATGCGGTGACTGATGACGACGACCGCGTAGCCACGGTCGCGCAACCGCACGATGAGATCGTTGACCACCCGCGACTCGGTGGTGCCCAGCGCGGCGGTCGGCTCGTCCATCACCATCACCCGTGGTTCCCGGTCGGCGACGAGCGCCCGCGCGATGGCGACCATCTGCCGTTGACCGCCGGAGAGCCCTTCGACAAGCACGTCCATGTCGTACAGGTCGATGCCGAGGCTCTCCAGCAGCGTCCGGGTGCGGGCGCGCATGGCCCTCTTGCGCAGGATCGGCAGCAGGGGCGGGCCACCGGTCCACTCGCGGCCGAGGAAGACGTTCTCCACCAGGCTGAGGTTGTCGCTCAGCCCGAGATCCTGGTAGATCATCTCGATGCCGGCGGCCCGGGCCTGGGCGATGGTGTGCGGCGCGAGTTGCCGACCCGCCACCAGCAGGTGCCCACGATCGGGCGTGACCGCCCCGCTGACCACGTTCATCAGGGTGGACTTGCCTGCCCCGTTGTCGCCGACCACGCCCAGGATCTCCCCCGGCCGCACGTCGAACGACACGTCCGAGACCGCGCGCACCCGACCGTAGGACTTGGTGATCCCGACGGCTTCGAGGACAGGTGTGCCGTTCACTTCGCGGCGCTCCACATCCGGGTGTAGCGCTCGGCGAAGTCGACGTAGGAGTTCCAGTCCACCTTGCCGTCGCCGGGGGCGTTGGACTGCCGGAAGATGGTGGCGGGGATGCCCTGCTCGGCGTCGGGCAGCGCGGGCTGGCCGGCGAGCAGCCGTACCACCTGGTCGATCGCCGCGTAAGCGTTCCATCCACGGACCGCGCCGAAGTCGGCGAACTGGTCGCCCTTGGCCACGCTGCCCAGCCGTTCCGGCTCCGCGTTCTTTGACAGGACCTTCACGTCGGTACGACCGGCCGCCTGGAGCGCGGCGATGACCGACTCCACCCCGTTGCCGTAGGGCGTGAAGATGTACTGGAGGTCGTTGCCGTACTTCTGGATCAGCGACGTCGTGATGTTCTGCATCTCGATCGGGTCGCCGGCCTGCGCCAGTGTCCGCTCGCGCACCTCCAGCACCTGACAGCCGGTGCACGCGGCGAAGACCCTCCTGCTCGTGTCGAGTGCCTCGACCAGGTGCGGGTAGCCGACGTCCCAGAGGAAGACGGCCTTCGCGGCGCCCTTGCTCTCGGCGATCGCCTGGGTGACCTGGAGGACCGACTGGAACGTCTCCCTGCTGGAGACGTTGGCGTCGAAGCCGACGCTTCCGCCCTCCTTGATCGCGGAGACACCGACCACCGGAATCTTCGACCGCTGCAGTTCCCGGATGCCGTCGGCGGCCTGGTTCTCGGGAATGGCCACCGTGATGACGGCGCTGGGCTTCCTGGCGGCGGCGGTGGCGAACGCCTTCTGGAAACCCTCGGGAGTGCCCTGGCCGTCGATCACCTCCGCGCTCCACCCGATCTGCTGGGCGATGGCGGCAGCCTTGCGCCCGACCTCCTCGCAGGAGGTGCCGATCTTGCAGACGATGACGGAGAGCTTCGCGCCGGCGACGGGCTTGGCGGACTCCGTCGGGCCCGACCAGTCCTGATACTCCTTGATCTTGTCGAGGGTGATGTCGGCCTCGGCGCCTTCGAAGTACAGCAGGCCACCGGTCCCTTTCGCGACCAGGTCGGCGGCCTTCGCGGTGTACGCGTCGTCGACCGGGCCAGGGCCGTCGGCGGACGAGGAGTCGTCGCCGCAGGCGGTGGCCGCGAGTAGGAGGGCGGCGCCCAGGGCCGCGGCTGCGGAGCGGCGGAGCGCTCTCGGAAAGGTGAACAAGGTGCCACTCCTCAGGAGACGAGACGGCCCAACAGGACGGAAGCGTGTATGCAATCTGCGACGAGCGGCGATGCTTCCCGGGGAGGTGTCGCGGGCGTCGAACCCGAGTCGAGTCGGTCGCAGAGTCTCGGCGGCGGCGGTCGTTGTACGCAAAGAAACGTAGAACGCTCGCGATTGAAGTGTCAAGCATCACTTCTGATCAGGGATTCAGTTGTGATGCGGGTGGCGGCTTGCATGCAGATGGTCACGATGAGTGGCCGGACGATCGCGCCCCTGAACCGTTGTCAGATCTCTTCGATCCGCCTAGATTGCATACAGTGTCTGACGTTGGAGGTCGCATGGCGACGAACACCGAGCTACCACTGGCCGATCTGCGCGTGGTCGAGATGGGGCAGTTGCTGGCCGGGCCGTTCTGCGGGCAGCTTCTCGGCGACTTCGGCGCCGAGGTCATCAAGATCGAGGACCCGAGGGCCGGTGACCCGATGCGCCAGTGGGGCCGGGAGAAGCCACACGGCATGTCCCTGTGGTGGCCGATCGTGGCCCGCAACAAAAAGTCGATCACCATCAACCTGCGCAGCCCGGACGGGCAGGAACTGGTCCGGCGGCTGCTCGCCGAGGCCGACGTGCTGCTGGAGAACTTCCGTCCCGGCACCCTCGAACGGTGGGGCCTGCCCCCCGAGACGCTCTGGAAGATCAACCCCCGCCTCGTGATCACCCGCGTCAGCGGGTACGGCCAGACCGGCCCCTACGCCGGCCGCGCCGGCTTCGGATCGATCGGCGAGGCGATGGGCGGCATCCGGCACGTCACCGGCGATCCCGACCGCCCACCGGCGCGCTCCGGCATCTCTCTCGGCGACTCCCTCGCCGCCGTCTTCGCGGCGCTGGGCACCCTCGTGGCCCTGCACGATCGCCGCCGTACCGGCCGTGGACAGGTCGTCGACACCGCGATCTACGAAGCGGTCCTGGCCATGATGGAATCACTGCTGCCCGAATGGGTGATCGCCGGCTACCGGCGCGAACGCACGGGCGCTGTGCTCCCCAACATCTCCCCCAGCAACGTCTACCCGACCGGAGACGGCGAGAGCGTGCTGATCGCGGCCAACCAGGACAGCGTGTTCCGCCGGTTGACCGACGTGATGGGACGCGCCGAGCTGGCCGACGACGAACGCTTCCGCGCCCACGACGCGCGCGGTCGCAACATGACGCTGATCGACGGCATCATCGCGGAATGGTCGGTCACCCTGCCCGCCGACGAGCTGCTCGAGCGCCTGAGCGCCCACGGTGTGCCGGCCGGCCGCATCTACACCGCCGAGGACATGCTCACCGACCCGCACTTCCTGGCGCGTGAGGCGATCGTCCGCATGGCCGCACCGGGCCTGGGCGACGTCCCCATGCAGAACGTCGCGCCCCGCCTGAGCCACAGCCCCGGCGCCGTCCGCCACCCCGGTCCGGCCCTGGGTGAGCACAACGACGAGGTGTTCGGCAAGCTGCTCGGCCTCACCGCCGACCGGGCCGCCGAGCTCCGGGCGACCGGGGTCATCTGATGGTCGTCGAGATCGTCGAGGTCGGCCCGCGCGACGGACTGCAGAACGAGGCGGTCGTGGTGTCCACCGACCTGAAGATCGAGTTCGTCCGTCTGCTGGCCGCCGCCGGCGCCCGACGCATCGAGGTCACGAGCTTCGTCCGTCCCGACCGGGTCCCCCAACTCGCCGACGCCGAGGCCGTCCTCGCGGGCCTGCACCTGCCCGACGTCACGACCAGCGCCCTGGTCCTCAACGAGCACGGACTGCGCCGAGCCCACGCCGCCGGCGTCGACGAGGTCAACCTGGTGGTCGTCGCCTCCGACACGTTCTCCGCACGTAACCAGGGCACCGGCACCGCCGGCGCGATGGCTACCGCGGGCCGCCTCGCCGGCCGGGCCAAGGACGCCGGCATCCGGGTGACGCTCACCATCGGCGCCGCCTTCGGCTGCCCCTTCGAGGGCGAGGTGGATCCGGGCCGGGTGCTCGATCTCGCCGCCCGCGCACACGCCGTCGACGCCGACGAGGTGTGCCTGGCCGACACCATCGGCGTGGCCACGCCCGGACGCGTGTCCACACTGGTCCGCGCGGTCCGGGAGGTGACCTCGTTGCCCGTCCGGTGCCACTTCCACAACACCCGCAACAGCGGCTACGCCAACGCCTACGCCGCCCTCGCCGCCGGCGCCGTCGCGCTCGACGCGAGCAGCGGCGGCATCGGCGGCTGCCCGTTCGCGCCCCGGGCCACCGGCAACATCGCCACCGAGGACCTGGCCTGGGCGCTGCACCGCGACGGCCACCGCACCGGCATGGACATCCCCGCCCTGCTGCGGGCCACCGCGCTCGTCGAACGTACGCTCGGCAGGCGGACCCCGGCGCTACTGGCCCGCACGGACCCATTCCCGACCCCGAAGGCGACGACGCAGCAGTGAACGCGGTCGAACACGCATACGCCGCACTGCGCCAGGGCATCCTGGACGGCACCTACGCACCGGGCGCCCAACTTGCCGAGGTCGAGCTGGCCACCAGTCTCGCGGTGAGCCGCACCCCTGTCCGCGAGGCGATCCGCCGGCTGCACTCCGAGGGGCTGATCGACGTCTTCCCCAACCGGGGCGCCTACGTGCGGCGGTGGTCCCGGGCCCAACTGGACGAGCTGTTCTCGGTCCGCGCCCTGCTGGAGGGGCACGCGGCCGCGCTCGCGGCACACCACGCCACCGATGAGCAACGTGCCGCCATGGCCGCCCTCTGCGACGACATGGACACCGCAGCGACCCCGCACGGCGCCGACATCCAGGCCGTGGCGGCCCTCAACGACCGTTTCCACGCCCTTGTCCACGAGGCGTCCGACAACTCGCTGCTCCCCGGCATGATCCGGGGCCTGATCCAGGTTCCCGTCGTGGTCCGGACCTTCGTGGGCTACTCCCCCAACCGGTTGCAGATCAGCATGCAGCAGCACCGCGAGATCCTGACAGCGATCCGCAGCCACGACGCTCCGTGGGCCGAGTCCGCGATGCGCACCCACATCCTGTCGGCGCGGCACGAACTCGACAGCTCCGTCTAGGTCCCGCCGCCAACCGGGCCAGCGCCCGTTCCCGGACGCCGCCCCACCCGCGCACGTTCCCCGCGTAGCGCGTGACGGCGCCCACGTACGCCTTCCGCACGTCCTCAGCCGACGGGCGCGACGGCCCGGTGGCGGCGCCACCACACCTCGCCCCCCGAGGACCCCGCCTGCCACGGCGGACAGTCCTCCGCGAGGGGCCTTCTTCCTCCGCGCCGTTGACGTGCCGGCCATCCATCTGAAACATTGACGTCCGTCCTTGCAAAAACTAGCTCCAGGGACGAAAGAAGAAGACCAGGGTTCGGAAGAATGCGTGCAGTCCCTCGATGAGGTGCGTACACCGCGCTTCCGCACGCGCCGCGCCCGCCCCTCGCCACGAACCCCCACCTCCTCCCCCACCGATCGAAGGACCCGATGACAGCGAAGAATCACCGCCGACGACTCGTCACAGGGCTCGCCGCAGCCCTGCTGGCCGGCCTGTCGGCCGTCACGCCCACCCCGGCCTCGGCGGCCGGCGGGGCCAACCTCGCCGCCGGCAAGGCCGTGACCACAAGCGGTTCGGTCGAGAGCTACGTCGGAAGCAACGTCACCGACGGCAACCAGCAGACGTACTGGGAGAGCCCCTCCAACGCGTTCCCGCAGTGGGTGCAGGTCGACCTCGGCGCCGGCGTCGCGGTGGACCAGGTCAAGATCAAGCTGCCGGCGTCGGCCGCCTGGGCGACCCGCACCGAGACGCTCACCGTGCAGGGCAGCGCCGACGGGAGCAGCTTCAGCACCCTCTCGCCCTCCGCCGGGCGGGTCTTCGACCCGGCCACGGGCAACACGGTGACGATCGACTTCACCGCCGCGACCGTCCGCTACCTACGGCTGACCGTCACCGGCAACACCGGATGGCCCGCCGCCCAGATCGCCGAGGTGGAGATCTACGGCGTCGCCGGTCAGGGCGGCGGCGACCCGGGCACCCCCGCCGGCAGCAACCTGGCCGCCGGCAAGCCCGTCGACGCGTCCTCGTCGGTCTTCACGTTCGTCGCCGCCAACGCCACCGACAGCAGCCCCACGTCGTACTGGGAGTCCAACGGTCTCCCGGCGACCCTGACCGTCAAGCTGGGCGCCGACGCCGACGTCACCGCGGTGGTGGTCAAGCTCAACCCGGACCCGGTCTGGGGCGCCCGCACCCAGACGATCGAGGTACGGGGCCGCGCCCAGAACGCCACCACCTTCACGTCCCTGAAGGCCGCCGCGGCCTACGGCTTCGACCCGTCCGGCAACCGCAACTCGGTGACGATCCCGGTCACCGCGCGGGTCGCCGAGGTGCAGCTCAGGTTCACCGGCAACACCGGAGCCCCCGGGGCGCAGGTCGCCGATCTGCAGGTCCTCGGCGGCTGGGCGCCCAATCCGGACCTGGTCGTGACCGCGGCGAGCTGGAGTCCCACCGCACCGAGCGAGGCCAGTCCGCTCACGCTGAACGCGACGGTCAAGAACAGCGGGAGCGCGACCGCGGCCGGCACCACCGTCGACTTCAAGCTCAACGGCGGCGTCGTCGCCAGCGGCACGGTCGGCTCGCTGGCCGCCGGAGCCACGACCACCGTGTCGGCGAGCGCGCCGGCGCAGGCCGTCGGCACCTACACGCTCGTCGCGGTGGTCGACCCGGCGAACACCGTCGCCGAGCAGAACAACGACAACAACAGCTTCACCGCGTCCGCACCGCTTGTCGTCGGCCAGGCACCCGGCCCGGACCTCCAGGTCCTCGCCATCGGCAGCAACCCGCCGAGTCCCGCCGCCGGCGCCACCGTGACGTTCACCGTCAGCGTCCGCAACCGAGGCACCAGCACCGCCGCCGCCAGCGTCACCCGGCTCACCGTCGCCGGCACCGTCCTGAACACCAGCACCGCGGCGCTGGCCGCCGGAGCGACCGCCACCGTGGCCGTGACCGGGAGTTGGACGGCGACCACGGGAGGCGTGACGCTGACCGCGACCGCGGACGCCACAGGCGTCGTCACCGAGACCAACGAGACGAACAACTCGCTCTCCCAGACGATGGTGGTGGGTCGCGGCGCCGCGACGCCCTGGGTGGAGTACGAGGCCGAGGCCGCCCGCTACCAGGGCACCCTGCTCGAAGCCGACGCGTTGCGCACCTTCGGCCACACCAACTTCGCCACCGAGTCGTCCGGCCGCAAGTCGGTCCGGCTCACCAGCACCGGCCAGTTCGTCGAATTCACCTCGACCAACCCGGCCAACTCGATCGTCGTGCGCAACTCCATCCCCGACGCGCCCAACGGCGGGGGCCTGACCGCCAGCCTCAGCCTCTACGTCAACGACACGTTCGTCCAGAAGCTGACGCTGTCCTCCCGCAACAGTTGGCTCTACGGCACCTCCGACGACACCGAGTCACTCTCGAACACCCCGCAGGCCGACGCCCGCCGGTTGTTCGACGAGTCGCACGCGTTGCTGGCCCAGTCGTACCCCGCCGGCACCCGCTTCCGGCTGCAACGCGACGCGACCGACACCGCGTCGTTCTACATCGTCGACCTGATCGACCTGGAGCAGGTCGCGCCGCCGGCGAGCAAGCCGGCGGAGTGCACCTCGATCACCGCCTACGGCGCCGTCCCCAACGACGGCGTCGACGACACCGCCGCCATCCAGCGGGCCGTGACCGACGACCAGAACGGCGTCATCGGCTGCGTATGGATCCCGGCCGGGCAGTGGCGGCAGGAGCAGAAGATCCTCTCCGCCGACCCCAACCGCGGGCAGTACAACCAACGGGGGATCCGCGACGCCACGATCCGCGGCGCGGGCATGTGGCACTCGCAGCTCTACACCGAGACGGAGCCGCAGAACGTGGTGGGCAACATCAACCACCCGCACGAGGGCAACGTCGGCTTCGACATCGACGACAACACCACGATCTCGGACCTCGCCATCTTCGGCATGACCACCAACCGCGCCAACCGTGGGCACGGCCTCAACGGACGGTTCGGCAAGAACACGAAGATCAGCAACGTCTGGATCGAGCACGTCAACGTGGGCGCCTGGGTGGGACGCGACTACTCCGACACGCCCGCCTACTGGAACCCCGGAGACGGCCTCGAGTTCACCGGGATGCGCATCCGCAACACCTACGCGGACGGCATCAACTTCTCCAACGGCACCCGCAACTCGCGCGTGTTCAACTCGACCTTCCGCACCACCGGGGACGACTCGCTCGCCGTCTGGGCCAACCCGCGCGTCAAGGACACCACGGTGGACGTGGCCCACGACAACCGCTTCCTCAACAACACGGTGCAACTGCCCTGGCGGGCGAACGGCATCGCGATCTACGGCGGTTACGGGAACACGGTGGAGAACAACCTGATCGCCGACACCATGAACTACCCCGGGATCATGCTGGCGACCGACCACAGTCCGCTGCCGTTCTCCGGCACGACGCTTGTCGCCAACAACGGGCTCTACCGGTGCGGCGGCGTGTTCTGGAACGAGGACCAGGAGTTCGGCGCCATCACCCTCTTCCCGGCCAGCGGCGACATCACCGGCGTCACGATCCGCGACACCGACGTCATCGACTCCACCTACGACGGCATCCAGTTCAAGAACGGCGGCGGCAGCACGCCGAACGTCACGATCAGCAACGTCCGCATCGACCGGTCGAACAACGGCGCGGGCATCCTCGCGATGAGCGGCGCCCGGGGCAGCGCCGCGCTGACCAACGTCACCATCAGCAACTCCGCCGACGGTGACATCGTCAAGCAGCCCGGCTCCACGTTCACCATCACCGGCGGCTGACACCGGCCGCGACCGCCCGACGACGGCGGGGGGGGGGGGGGGGGGCCCCCGCCCCCCCCCCCCCCCCCCCCGCAGTCGGCCACAACCCGCGGCGACCCCGCGCCGTGCTCCGCCCCCCCGCCGTTTCATTGCGAACACCC
>NZ_JBITEP010000017.1:59245-76230 GCF_044455315.1 Micromonospora sp. NPDC051300
TTGATTGGGTCGGGGGGTGTTACGCGGTGCGGGTGGCCTTGTGGGGGGGGGGGGCCGGGGTGTGGGGCGGGCGGCCGGGCCCCCCCCGCCGTCGTCGGCAGCCACAGGCGTCGATGCGCCGGCGTGGTTCCGGAACCGTCGGATTTCCTTGACATGCGCCCGCCCCGCGCCGACGCTGGTCGCCAGGGAGCGCTCTCCATCGCTGGTCACGGCCGATCGGCGAACCATTCTCCGGCCACCGCCCGCTCCTGGAGACGCCCATGAACCATGACCTCGTCCGCACCGTCGACCCGCCGTCGCGTACCCGTCGCCGCCTCGTCGCCGCCGTCCTCGCGGCGACGCTCGTCGCCACCCTGACCGGCCTCGCCGCCGGCCCGGCCCAGGGCGCCGACCCGCTGCTCTCCCAGGGCCGACCCGTCACCGCCTCGTCCACGCAGAGCGCCGCCTTCCCCGCCTCGGCGGCGGTGGACGGCGATCCCGGCACCCGCTGGTCCAGCGCGGCCGCCGACCCGCAGTGGCTCAGCGTCGACCTCGGCGCCGCCGCCACCGTCAGCCAGGTGGTGCTCACCTGGGAGGCCGCCTACGCCACCGCCTACCAGGTCCAGGCGTCCGCCGACGGCGCCACCTGGACGACGCTGCGCGCCGTCACCGGCGGCGACGGCGGCGTCGACACGCTTACCGTCGCCGGCACGGGACGATACGTGCGGGTCCTCACCACCGCCCGGGGCACCGCCTACGGGGTGTCGCTCTGGGAGTTCCAGGTGTACGGCACGAGCACCGCCACCGGATGCGACACCACCGGCAACGCCGCGCTGGGCCGCCCGGCCACCGCCTCGTCGACCGAGAACGCCGCGCTGCCCGCCTCGGCGGCGGTGGACGGCAATCCCGGCACCCGCTGGTCCAGCGCCGCCGCCGACCCGCAGTGGCTGCGCGTCGACCTCGGCGCCGATCGCGCCGTCTGCCGGGTCGACCTGACCTGGGAGGCGGCCTACGCGACGGCGTACCAGATCCAGCTCTCCGCCGACGGGGCCGCCTGGACCACCGTCTACGCCACCACCACCGGCGCCGGCGGCACCCAGCGGCTCACCGTGACCGGGTCGGGCCGTTACCTGCGGGTCCTCGGCACCGCGCGGGCCACGGCGTACGGCTACTCGCTCTGGGAGGTCGCGGTCCGCACCACCGGAGCGACCCCGACGACACCGACGCCGACGACGCCGCCACCGTCCGGCGGCGACGTGCTGCTGTCCTACGGCAAGCCGGCCGTCGCGTCCTCCTACCAGGACGACGGCGCCTGCTGGCAGTGCTCGCCGGCGCGGGCGTTCGACCAGGACCCGGCCTCACGGTGGGCGACGAGCGCCACCACCGGCTGGGTGGACCCGGGTTGGATCTACGTGGACCTCGGGGCCACCGCCACCGTGCACCGGGTGGTCCTGCAGTGGGATGCGGCCTACGCCACCGCGTACCAGCTCCAGACCTCGACGGACGCGACCACCTGGACCACGATCTACCGCACCACGAGCAACCCGGGCTTCCGGCAGGATCTCACCGTCAGCGGCACCGGCCGGTACGTGCGGATGTACGGCACCGCCCGCAGCAACGGCTACGGATACTCGCTGTGGGAGTTCCAGGTGTACGGCACCGGAGGCGCGCCGACCGCTCCCCCGGCCCGACCCGCCGACCCGACGTTCCCGGCCACCACCCTCGTCTTCGCCGACGAGTTCGACGGTCCGGCCGGCGCCCGCCCGGACGCCGCGAAGTGGACGGTCGACCCGGGCACCGGGCAGAACAACGAGTCGCAGTACTACACCGACAACGCCAACGCGGCGATGAACGGCGCCGGCCAACTCGTGATGGAGGCCCGGCGGGAGAACGCCGGCGGGCGCGCCTACACCTCGCACCGGATGAACACCGGCACGAAGTTCCAGGTGCAGTACGGCCGGATCGAGTCGCGGATCAAGGTGCCCAAGGGCAACGGCCTCTGGCCGGCGTTCTGGATGATGGGCGGCGACTTCCTCACCGGCCGGCCGTGGCCGTACAACGGCGAGATCGACATCATGGAGATCCTCGGCCGCGACACCTACCGCAGCTACACCACCCTGCACGCGCCCGCCTACAACGGTGGGGGCGGCTACGGCCAGGAGCACGTCTGGCCCGTCGACCTGTCCGCCGACTTCCACGTCTACGCGGTCGAGTGGGACAGCCGGGGAATGCGCTTCCTCGTCGACGGCACGCAGGTCTTCTACGCCAGCAAGGACACGGTGGAGACGACCCGCGGCCCGTGGGTGTTCGACCATCCCTTCTACCTGATCCTCAACCTGGCCGTCGGCGGTGACTGGCCGGGCCCGCCGGACGCGTCGACGCCGTTCCCGGCACGGATGCTCGTCGACTACGTACGCGTGTACCGGTGACGCGCGGGGGCGCGGGGCGGACCGACCGCCCCGCGCCCCCGGCGGGGTCCTCGGTCCGCCGGCCGCGACGTGACGTCGGCCGACCCATCATCGACCGGTCCGGACGTCGCGTCGCGAGCACTGTCCGGGCCCGGACACTGGCGGCCAGGCGACAGCATCCGGCGCGATCACCAGGGTGCACACTTCCCGCCTGTCACAACGCCGTCACAACGCGTGTCCAGGCTTCCGTCGATGGTTGCCTTTCCCTGCCCGGCGACATCACTGCCGGCTGGCGAAGGGACAGGCGATGGGATTTTTCGCACGAACACGCGGGGCGACCCGCAGGTTGACAGGCGTCACGACGCTGGCGGTGCTGATCGCGGTGGGCGGGTCCGCCGCCACGGCGTACGCGGCGCCCTCACCCACGAACCTCAGGGCGTGGCAGGCGGAGATCACGAACGTCCCGCACCCGTCGGCGAAGGGCTGCTTCACCGCCGACTATCCCCGACTGGCCTGGCAGAAGTCCGACTGCGTCGCCGCGCCGGCCATCCCGATGACCCCCAAGCGCAGCATCCGGCCGCTGGTGGTGGGCAACGGCAACGACATCTCCGCCCAGGCGCCCAGCGGATTCATCTCCGAGTCGTCCGGCACGTTCGAGAACATCGTCAACGTGACGAGCGAGAGCTCGCCCATCGCCAACGCCGGGCCGCCCGTCGCCGACGCCTACACCCTCCAGATCAACACCGACTTCTTCACCAGCACCGCCTGCGCCGGATCGCCCAACCTCGGGTGCCGGGGCTGGGAGCAGTTCGTCTACGCCAACAACGGCTCCAGCGGCCAGGTGTTCATCCAGTACTGGCTGCTGCAGTACAACGCGGCCTGCCCGGCCGGCGGCTGGACCCAGTTCTCGTTCACCGGCGACCCGGACATCTACTGCTACCGCAACAGCCCGGGCGCGACAGCCGTGCCCAACCAACCGATCACCAACCTGGGCGCGCTGCGGCTGACCGGCACGGTCAGCGCGACAAGTGACAGCGCCACCCTGTTCGTCGGCTCGACCGCCTACACGGCGGCGGGCTCCAACTCGGTGAACGCGGCCGCCGGCTGGACCACGTCCGAGTTCAACGTGTTCGGCTACGGCGGCAACGCCGACGGCGGCGGCGCGGCCACCTTCAACGCCGGCGCGTCGCTCAACGTCCGGACGAGGATCACGTACGGGGGCACCGCCGCGCCCATCTGCGCGGCCCAGGGCTTCACCGGCGAGACCAACAACCTCAACTTCGGCTCCCCCGCGCCGGCCGCCACCGCCCCCGGCCCGGCGGTCGTCTTCGTGGAGAACACCGCCGGCGGCGCGGCGACCAACTGCGCGGCCGCCTCCGTCATCGGCGACACCCACCAGCACACGTTCGCCGGCCTGCTCTACGACTTCCAGGCCGCCGGCGACTTCGTCGAGGCGCAGGCCGGCACTGGCTTCGAGGTGCAGACCCGCAAGGCGTCCGGCGCACCCACCTGGCCCAACGCCTCCGTCGACCGCTCCGTCGCGACCCGGATGGGCAGCACCAAGGTGGCCCTGTGCGATGGCAAGAGCCTCGTGGTGGACGGCCGGACCAGGGACCTCCCCTCCGACGGCGCGCTGCACCTCCCGTCCGGGGTGGACATCCACCGGATCGGCAACGTCTACGTGGTGACCGACGCCGGCGGCAACAGCATCCGGGTGACAGTCAACAGCGGCTACATCGACGTGTCCGTCGGCCTCGGCACCTATCCGACCCCGGTGGTCGGCCTGCTCGGCAACCCCGACGGCGACCCGAAACGCCTCGCCGCCAAGGACGGCACGCAGTTCGCCGTCCCGCTCACCTTCGACGACCTCTACCAGCGCTTCGGCGCCAGTTGGCGGGTCACCCCGACCCGGACCCTGCTGGCGCCCTGCGGCGCGGTCGCCTCGGGCAACCCGTCCGCGCCGTTCTTCGCCCGGGACCTCAACGAGGACCTCCGCAAGCGGGCGGAGACCACCTGCCTGCAGTACCGGGTCCGCCAGGAGTGGCTCGACGCCTGCACGCTCGACGTCGCGGTGGTCGGCAGCCGGGCCGCCCTGACGTACGTCGGCCTGGTCCCGCCGGTCGTCAACGGCAACCGGTAGACGTGCCGCCGGGGGGCGACCCGCACCCACGGGCCGCCCCTCGGCGAACTCCCCGGAGACGTCAGCGGAGGCCGGGCCAGGCGGCGAGATAGCCGCCGCCGGTGCCGAGGGACGGGCCCGGCCCGCGCCAGAAACCGGCCTTGTCCACCTGCGCGGCGGCCGCCGCGACCCCGCCGGACACGGCCACCCCCCGCACCACGCCGGCGCCGCCGTCCGTGAACACCACCCAGGTCAGCCGCCGCCGCAGGTCGGCCGAGAGCACCAGCACCCAGGCGTCACCACCGGCGTACGGGGCCAGCCGCCGTCCGCCCAGCGTCACCTGCGACCGGCCGGCGATCTGGTACGCCGACACGCCCCCGGCGTAGATCCGGCCCGCCTCGTCGGCGGTCACCGCGAGCGGCGTGACGGTGTTGCCCCGGTCGCCCTTGCCGTCGATGCGGCTGATCACCACCTGCCCGGCGAGCTGGCGTCCCGAGGTGGGGTCGAAGCGGGCGAGGTAGGTGTAGTGCGCGTCCCCGGTGTTGCTCGCCCGGCTGAAGTCGTCGGTGACCACGTTCGGCGCGGGCCGCCCCACGTCGGCGGCCGAACGGGAGAAGACGGTGTTCCCGCCCGCGGTCTCCCCGGCCAGGTACAGCCGCCCGTCGCGGCCCATCGCGACCCGGTCGGCCCGGCTGTCCGCGCACAGGTCACCCAACCGCTCCACCGGATGGTCGTACGCGCGCCAGCGCAGCTCACCCCGCCTGTCGTAGGCGTGCACGTACGCGATCTGCACCGGCTCGCACCGGGTGCCGCCGGTCTGCCGGAACCCGCTGACGAACACCGATCCGCTGCGGTCGTCCACCGCCACGTCGCTTACCGTCCGGCCGCTCAACGAGATCCGCGACAGCGTCGCGCCACCCAGGTCGTACACCGTGACGGTGGAACCACGCAGCGCCGCGACCGTGCCGGCGGACCCGACCGCGACCCGGGCCGTCGATCCGCCCCGCTGCCAACGGGTCCGCCCGGCCGCGGCGTCGAGCAGCATGACGCCCCGGTCGGTCGCCACGGCGATCTCCCCACCCCCGGGGCGCACCTCCAGGTCCTCGACCGCGCCGGCCAGCCGGACGGTGCGCAGCAGCCGACGACCGGCGCCGTCGAGGAGCAGCAGCGCGCCGGCGCCACCCGCGCCGATCGTCGTCGTCGGTCCGCCCGGCACGGCGGTGAACCGGCCGCCGACCACGATCTGGCACCCCGGGGTGACGTCCACCGCGGTCGCCACGCCACCGGCACGACCCAGGTAGGACCCGGCGGTCGGACCGAGCCGGCTCGGCGACCGGGGCGCCTCGGCGGGCCGCGGGCAGTCGACCGGCGCGGCGCCCAACCCGGCGCGCCCGCCCGGCGTCGGCGCGGCGGGGCTGCCCGGACCCACCGAGGTGGGCCCGGCGGCGGGGGTGTCGGCGCGGCGCGGACCGTCCGTGCCGCAGCCGGACGACAGGAGCGCCAGGCCGACCCAGGCCGCCAGCAGGCGACGAGGTCGAGAGATCGTGTGCACGCCAGTTCCTCCAGCGGCCGGGACGCCCCGTCGCGCGACTCCGGCGGCGACGCGCAGACTAGCAACCGTCCGCGCCACGCGGAGCGGGTCACCGGCGGTTGCCGGCCGACCCGACGGACGACAGATCGGAAGACATCGTGAGCACCGGAGTCTGGCAACCGTTCCGGGGACCCCTGCACTACCTCGGGCTACCCGGCAGCGTGACGCCGCCGATCTGGCGCGAGCACCGGATCACCCGCGAGCTGGCCGCGCTGCGCACGGCGCGTCCCGCCCCACCGGCGCCGCCCGCACCGGACGCGCCGGTGCTCGTCGTGCCCGGCTTCGCCGCCGGCGACGACCGGGTGGCGCTCCTGCGGCAGTGGCTGCGCGACGGCGGCTGGGACGCCCGCTCGACCGGGCTCACCGACGGTCGCCGCTGCTCCAGCCGGGATCTCGCGGTGGTCGAGGACGCCCTGCTGCGCCTCCACGCCGAGACCGGCCAGCCGGTAACCCTGGTGGGGCACAGCCGCGGCGGGATGTTCGCCAAGGCCCTCGCCGTACGCCACCCGGACCGGGTGCGGGCCCTGGTCACGCTCGGCTCCCCGCTCACCGACCCGTTCGGCATCCACCTGGCGGTCCGGCTGCTGACCCTGTGGATGGCCACCATGACCAGGCTCGGCCGCCGCGACTGGGTCCGCGACTGCCCCTTCGGCGACTGCTGCCGGCAGGTCCACGACGACGTCCTCGCCCCCGCGCCACCGGGTCTGCCCTTCACGTCCATCGCCAGCCGCAGCGACGGCATCGTCTCCTGGCACGCCTCCCAGGACCCCGCCGCGCACTGCGTCACCGTGGACAGCTCGCACGGCGGGATGGTCGCCCACCCGGGCGTGTGGGCGGCGATCGCCACCGCGCTGGCGACCAGCGACCCCGCCGGGCGGACCCCGAACGCCTAGCGTCCCGCCGATCGCGACCGGACCGGCACACCCCGGTCGCCGCCGACGCCGGACAGGTCCGGCACACCCCGGTCGCCGCCGACGCCGGACCCGTCCAGGCCGGGCGGTCAGCCCGCACGCGTGCGGCGGGGACGCCGCGCGGCCTCACTGAGCGCCCGCTCGACCTGCGGGTGCGCGTCGGCCCGCCAGGCCAGCGCCAGCGTCGCCGGGGGCGCCCCGCGCAGCGGAACGAACCCCACGCCCGGTGTGTGCGCGGTGCGCGCGAGCAGGGACGGCACCGGACAGCAGCCGACCCCGTCGGCCACCGCGCGCAGCAGCCCGGCGACGTCGACCGCGGGCTCCGCCACCGCGACGGGCGCGTCCGGGACGAGCCGCCACGCGGCGACGAAGACCGCGTCGACGTCGTCCGGCAGCGGCACCTGCGGCTCACCGACGAGGTCGTCGACGGTCACCTCCGCCCGCCGGACCAGGCGGTGACCCGCGGGGACGGCGAGCACACGCCGGAAGACCCCGACGGGTTCCACCCGCAGGTCCCGCGTCGCCTCCGGCGCGTACGGCGACCAGAGGTAGGCCGCCTCGGCCGTGCCGTCGCGCACCCGCGAGACGTGGTCGCGGAACGGCACGCCGGTCAACGTGACCTGCCAGTCCGGCAGCTCGCCTCGCAGCCCCAGCAGGGTGCCCGCCTTCACCTCGTCGACACTGCTGGCCAACGTGGTGACGAGCAGCCGGCGCGGCGACGCCGGCCGGGCGGCCCGCAGCACGTCACGGCGAGCCTCGGCGGCGAGGTCGAGCAGGGCGCGCGCGTGCGGCAGGAACGTCCGCCCCGCCGCGGTCAGCTCGACCTGCCGCCGGCGCCGGGAGAACAGCTCGACGCCCAGGTCGGTCTCCAGCGCCCGGATCCGCGCCGACAGCGACGGCTGCGCCAGCCCCAACTCCTCCGCGGCGGCGGTGAAGTTCATCCACTCCGCGGCGGCGGCGAAGGCTCGTACCCGGTCCAGGTCCACCGTCCCCACCCTAGGCCGATAGGAGAAACCTTCCGACACCTCGGCCGCGTCTCTTGGACGGCGACGGCCCCGAGGGTCCAGGGTCGTGGGGTGTCTTCGCTCATCATCTACGGGGCCACCGGGTACGTCGGCCGCCTCGTCGCCCGCCTCGCCGTCGACCGCGGACTCGCCCCGGTCCTCGCCGGCCGGGACGCCGGCCGGCTGGCCGCGCTCGGCCTCGACACCCCGGTCCGCGCCGCCGCGCTGGACCGACCCGACGCGCTCGACCGGCTCCTCGACGACGCCACGGTCCTTTTGAACCTGGCCGGTCCGTTCCACCGCACCCAGAGACCCCTGCTCGACGCGTGCGTCCGGACCGGGACGCACTACCTCGACCTCTCCGGCGAGGCGGCGGAGTTCCTGACCGCCTCGGAACGCGACCCCGAACTGCGCGCCGCCGGCGTGATGGCGATGCCCGGAGTCGGTTTCGGTGTCGTACCGACCGACGCGGTGGCCGTGCACCTCGCCCGACGGATGCCGGACGCCCGCCGGCTGGAGCTGTCGTTCGTCACCACCGGCCAGGTCTCGCGCGGCACCCTCGGCACGCTCACCGACGGCATGGCCGGCACGGGGGTGCAACGGCGCGCCGGGCGGCTGGTGCCGGCACGCGCCGCCGCCGAGCACCGGTGGATCGGCGACGGGTCGACGCGTACCCGGGTGGTCACGAACCCGTGGCGCGCGGACGTGGTGTCCGCCGGGCGGTCCACCGGCGTCGCGGACATCGCGACGTTCTTCGCCGTGCCGGCGCCGATACGCCTGGCGCTGCGCGTCGCCCCGGCCGCGCCGTGGCTGGTCACGTCCCCCGCCGCGCGGCGGGTCCGGGCCGCGCTGCTGGCCCGGCTGCCCGACGGGCCCACGCCGGCCCAGCTCGACGAGGGTCGCACCCTGGTGCACGGGCTGGTCCGCGACGAGGCCGGCACGGTGGCCGAGGCGGTGCTGACCGGCCCGGACGCCTACCGGTACAGCGTCCACACCGCGGTCGAGCTGCTCGCCCGGACCGCGGCCGGTGACGCCCCGCCGGGCTACCGCACGCCGGCCGACGTGCACGGGCCGCAGATCGCGCTGAGCACCCCCGGCACGGCGCTGCGGGACCTGCGGTGACGACGGTCGCCTGGCCACCCGGCCGGGAGCCGGACCGCTCGCCCGTGCACACCCGCAACGAGGCGTTCGTGCCGCTGCCCCCGCAGGCGGTGTGGGACCGCCTCGTCGACGCCGCCGCCTGGCCGTCGTGGTACCCGAACGCCCGTCGCGTCGTGCTGACCGACGCGACGCTCCTCGGCCCCGGCGTCGAGTTCCGCTGGACGACCCTGCACCTGCGGGTGCGCTGCGTGGTCGACAGGTGGGAGCCCCACCGGGCGCTGGGCTGGACCGGCCGGGCGGCCGGCTCGTCCGGGCATCACCGCTGGATCCTCACCCCACGCCCGGGCGGCACCCACGTGCTCACCGAGGAGACCCAGACCGGGCTGCTGCCGCACCTGGGCGGCCGGTGGCTGACCCGCTCCCTGCTGCGCTGGCACCAGCGGTGGTTGGAGGGGATCGACGGCCCGTCGTCGGGCGTGCCGGGACCCGGCGACCGTCTGCGCTAACGTGGCGTAATGACCTCCCCCGCGACCCAGGCACGTGGCCTGGAGACCCGGCAACGGGTGCTCGACGCGGCGATGGCGGAGTTCGCCCGGCACGGGGTCGACGGCGCCCGGATCAACCGCATCGCGGAGCGGGCGCGGGCGAGCAAGGAACGGATCTACGCCTGGTTCGGCGACAAGGACGCGCTGTTCGCCACCGTGATGGAGACCGGCCTGGAGGAACTGTCCCGGGTCGTGCCGATCACTCCCGACCTCGTCGGCTACGCGGTCCGGCTGCACGACACGTTCGCCGCGCGGCCCGACCTGCAACGCATCGCCGCGTGTGCGTGGCTGCACGAGCGCGGACACGCCGAGCGGGTGTCGGAGAAGCGCGTGGCCGGCTACCGTCACAAGATCGAGGTGATCCGGGACGCGCAGCGCGCCGGGCTTGCCGATCCGGAGTGGCCGCCCCACCACCTGCTGGCCGCGCTGATCGCCGTGGCGACGTCCTGGCTCACCGCTCCGGTCGAGCTGCACCTGGCGCTCGGGCAAAGGCCCGGGACGGACGACGAGGCGCGGGACCAGGTCCGCCGGGCCGCCGAGCGGCTGGTCCGCCGCGCGGCCTGACGATCGCGTACGCCCGGCGGCACCCGCCGAAAACCGAACCACACGGTTTGATTTTGCGCCGGACGGTGCTATACCTGAACCGAACCAAATGGTTCGATTCGAGGAGGCGGAGCGATGCGCGCGGTGTTGATGGTCCTGTCGGCGGCCGACCACTGGACGCTGCGGGACGGCAGCCACCATCCCACTGGCGTCTGGGCCGAGGAGGTCGTCGAGCCGCACCGGCTCTTCACCGAGGCCGGCTGGCGGGTCACCGTGGCGACCCCGGGCGGGACACCCCCCACCATCGACACGCTGAGCCTCCGGCCCCCCGCCACCAGCCCCTGGCGCGCCCGTCGGCACCGCCGTTACCTCGCCGCCCACGCGGCCGAGTTCGGCCACCCGCGCGACCTGTCCGAGGTGGACCCGACCGACTACGACGCCGTCTTCTATCCCGGCGGGCACGGCCCGATGGAGGACCTCGCGGTCGACCCGGTCTCCGGCGCGTTGCTCACCCGTGCGTTGCGGGCCGGCACGCCACTGGCCCTGCTCTGCCACGCCCCGGCCGCCCTGCTCGCCGCCACCGGCGAGGACGGCACGTGGCCGTTCGCCGGCTACACGATGACCGGCCTGTCCAACCGGGAGGAGCTGCTCAACCGGTTCGCCCGCGAGGCGCGCTGGTTGCTGGAGGACGAACTCGTCGCCCGGGGCGCCCGCTACGTGCGGGGCGTGCTGCCCCTGCGCCCGTTCGTGACCGTGGACCGCACCCTCTACACCGGACAGAACCCGGCCTCGTCGGCGCGTCTCGCCCGCCGGATCATCACCGACGTGGCGGCCCGACCCGCCCTCGCGGTAAGCGTCAGCCGCACCGTCACCGCATCGCCGGACCGGGTCTACGCGCTGATCAGCGACATCACCCGGATGGGCGAGTGGAGCCCGGAGACCTACGCCGCCCGGTGGCGCGAGCCCGGCCGGCGGTTCACCGGCAGCAACCGCATCGGCCCGTTCTACCGCTGGCGGATGACCGCGACGGTGACCACGGCCGTGCCCGGCCGCGCGTTCGCGTTCACCACCGCCTGGCCGTCCTCGTCGACCTGGCGCTACGACCTGGAGCCGGTCGAGGGCGGGACCCGGATCACCGAGTCGATGACCCGGGCGACCCCGCAGATGGCCCCGGTCCGCGCGATCCAACGCCTGGTCGGCGTACGCGATCGCGCCGCGCACCTGCGCGCCAGCATGGCGGCCACGCTGGAGCGGCTGGACGCGGCACTGCGGCGCGACAAGACCGGATCGACCGGGTGACCCCGGGCCGAGACGCCCCGGGGAGCCGCCCGCCGCCTACAGGTCCATCGCGTAGACCCGGACCCGGCGGCCGGTGTCCGGCTGCACCGTCTCGCGCTCCACCGCCATGCCCAGCTTGACCATCACCCCCGCGGACGCCTCGTTGCCGACGACGTGGATGCTGACCAGCCGCCGCAGGCCGAGCGTGACACGGGCGTGCGCCACCACGGCGCGGGCGGCTTCCGTGGCCAACCCGCGGCCCCAGTGCGCCCGGCCCAGCCGCCACCCGATCTCCACAGCCGGCATGATCTCCGGCAGGAAGGTCGGCACCGCCAGGCCGGTGAACCCGGCCAGCTCGCCGGTCTCCCGGAGTTCCGCCGCGTAGAGGCCGAAACCGTGCTCGTCCCAGTGCCGCGCGTAGGCGGCCAGGCGCTCGGCCGTCGCGGCCCGGTCCAGCGTTCGGCCGTCATGGATGTAGCGCATCACCTCGGGCTGCGCGTTGACCGCGGCGAGCCCGTCCAGGTCCTCGCCCCGCCAGCGGCGCAACCGCAGCCGCGCGGTCTCCAGGGGCACGGCGCCACCGGAACTCGTCAGCTCGGACACGTGCCCTTCGTAGCACGACGGCGACCACGACGCGACGGATCATCCCGCCGGTCGGACGGCAGATCACGCGATCGGCTCCGGGCCGCCCCGCCGTACGCTTCGATGAGCGGATGGGCGCGCACCACGCCGGCGCGGGCGTCGGGCTGCTGCGGGACCGGCGCAGCGGCCAGCAGGCGACCTTCGCCGAGTTGTTCTTCGACCTGGTGGTGGTGTTCGCGCTCACCCGGCTGGCCGCGCAGGCCGTACCCGGCCTGTCCGCCGACGCGCCGGGCGACAGGTGGCTGGCGGCCGCTCGCACGCTCCTGCTGTTCCTGCCCCTGACCTGGGCGTGGACCATCACGTCGTACGTGACGGCCCGCTTCGAGCCGCGCCGGTCCGGGGTCCGCCTGGCGGTGGTGGTCAGCGCCTTCGGGCTCTTCATGATGGCCTCGGCCGTGCCCGCCGCGTTCGGGGCCCGCGGGATGATCTTCGCACTGTCGTACGTCCTGCTCCAGGTGGGCCGAACGCTGGGCTTCGGCCTCCTGCTGGGCGGCCACGGACTCCAACGCCTCTACTTCCG
This sequence comes from Micromonospora sp. NPDC051300, assembly GCF_044455315.1. Classification (NCBI taxonomy): domain Bacteria; kingdom Bacillati; phylum Actinomycetota; class Actinomycetes; order Micromonosporales; family Micromonosporaceae; genus Micromonospora; species Micromonospora sp. NPDC051300. The sequence continues at coordinate 71,887 of NZ_JBITEP010000017.1, forward strand.
CGCCGGCACCTGGTACAGCCTCGGCGCGATCCTCTGGCTGTGGGGCGCGACCACCACGGCGGGCACGCGCACGGTGCTCTGGACCGTGGCCATCGCGGTGGATCTCGGCGGGGCCCGACTCGGCTGGCCGCTTCCCCGACTCGGCCGGGGTCGGGCCGGGGCCTGGGAGAGCGGGGGCGACCACCTCAGCGACAGGTACCGGCAGTTCCTGATGGTCGCCCTCGGCGAGGGCGTCATCTCGATCGGCGTCGCCTACACCAGCGAGGGCGCGCCCGAGGGGTCGCACACCTGCGTCGTGGTGGCGTCGTTCGTGACCACCGTCCTGCTGTGGCGGATCTACTTCTTCCGATCCGGTGAGGTGCTCGCCGAGGCGGTCCGCTTGGCCCGGGACCGCGCCGCCTTCGGCCGCAAGGTGGCGTTCACCCACACCGTCATGATCTTCGGAATCGTGATGGTGGCGGTGGGTTACGGACTGGCGCTGGAACACCCGTTCGGACGGCCGTACCCGGTCTGGCTGGCCTTCGTGCTCGGCGGCCCGCTGGTCTACCTGCTCGGACGCGCACGGCTGGAGCAACTCGTCTTCGCGCGACTGTCCCCCCGCCGGCTCGTCGGCGTCGGAAGCCTGATCCTGCTCGCCTGGCCGGCCTACGCCGCCGGCCTGTTGATCGGCTCCGTCGCGGCCGCGGCGGTGCTGCTCCTCGTCGCGGTGCTCGACGCCCGCGCCGCGCTGCGCGTCCCCGACGAGCAGCCGGTGCCCGCCGGCGGACGGAACGACGAGGGGACGCCGGCGTCGCGGTGATCGACGGAGCCGGGACCTCAACCGGAGGTAAGGTCCTCACCGAGCACCGCCAGCGCGGCAGTCTCCACCAGCTCGTAGCCGTACTCCCGGGACATGGTCAACGCCTGCGTCGCGCACGCCCGCGCCTCGTCGGCCCCGGTCGCCCCGGGTAACCGGTGGGCGCGGGCCAGCCCGAGCAACGCCTGCGCCTCGGCGTGCCGGGCCCCGTCGCCCCGGGCCAGCGCGAGGACCTGCCGCAGGTGGTCGATCGCCGGGCCGGCGTCGCGGGCGCGCAGGTCGAGGTCGGCCCGGGCGAGCAGGGCGTGCGCCTCGACCCACCGGTCACCGACCTCGCGGGCGATCCGCAGCGCCTCGGCCGCGTCGCGTCGTGCCCGGTCGAGGTCACCGGTCGCCCCGTGCACCGCCGCCAGCAGTCGGAGGGTGTCGGCCTCACAGCTGCGGGCGCGGGCCCGACGGTGGGTGGCCAGCGCCCGGGTGAGCTGGACCGACGCCTCGTCGTAGCGGCCGAGCAACAGGTGGGCCTCGCCCAGACAGCCGTGCGCCGTGCCCTGCCCGTGCCACTCGTCGACCTGGCTCTCCAGCTCGATGACCTGCTCGCAGTAGGTGACGGCCTCGGCCAGCCGGCCCTGCTGGAGGCGGATGTTGCCGAGGTTGGCCAACCGCGCCAACCGGCCGGCGAACCGGCCGATCCTGGTGTCGATCTCCAGCGCCTCCAGGCTGTAGCGGGCGGCCAGGTCCAGCCGGCCGGTCTCGAACGACACGTGGGCGAGGTTGTTCAACGCGCTGCCCTCGCCCTCGGCCCAGCCACCGCGCCGGGCGAAGGCGAGCGCCCGGCGGAAGTCGTCGAGCGCCTCGGCGTACCGGCTGGTGGCCAGCAGGACGGTGGCCCGGCTCAGGTGGGCGGCGGCCTGCCCCAGCGGGTCGTCGTCCGCTCGCGCGTACGCCAGCGCGGCCTCGGTGACCGGCAGCCACGCCGCCGACGGCGAGGTGAAGTCCAGGTGCCACCGCAGGTGGTCGGTGAGCCGCCAGGCGGCCGTCCGGTGCTCCGGCCCGGCGGCCACGATCGCGGCGATCATGTTGTCCCGCTCCGCCTCCACCCAGCTCAGCGCCTCGGCCCCGGTGGGGAACTCGACCCGGTGCCGGGCGCTCACGCCCGCCGGCAGCGGCAGCCGGACCACACTCGGATAGATCAGGCCCGCCGCCTGGTCCATGGTGGACAGGTAGTGGTCGTACAGCCGGTCGAGCGCGGCCTCCCGGTCGGTGTCCTCCGCCGCGCCGCGTCGCCGGGCGTAGAGGCGGACCAGGTCGTGCCAGCGGTAGTGACCGGGCGCCGCCTGCTCCAACAGGTGGGCCCGGGCGAGGGCGTCGAGCAGCGGCTCCACCTCGGCCACCGGCACGCCGGCCAGGGCCGCCGCGGCCGGCGCGGTGACGACGTCTCCCGGAGCGACGCCGAGCAGCCGGAACACCCGGCGGGCAGCCGGTGGCTGCGCCTCGTACGACAGGTCGAAGGCGGCCACGGTGGCCGTCGCGGTGTCGCCGGGGACACCGAGCACCGCCAGCCGGTCACCTGCGGCGAGCCGCTGGTTGTACCGCCCGATCGGGGTCAGCTCGGCGCGCAGGTTGGCCGCGGCGATGCGCATGGCCAGCGGAAGGTAGCCGCAGAGCCGGGCGAGTTCCGCCGTGTCCGGCCCGCCGGCCCCGGGCAGCAGCATGGCCAGCAGGTCGTCGGCCTCGTCCCGGGAGAGCACGTCCAGCCGCAGCCGGACCGCGCCCTCCCGGGCGGTCAGGCCCCGTAGCTGCTCGCGGCTGGTCACCAGCACCATGCAGCCGGCGCCCCCGGGCAGCAGCGGCCGGACCTGGTCGGGCTCCCCGGCGTTGTCGAGCACGACGAGGATCCGGCGCAGGGCGGTCACGCTGCGGTAGAGACCGACCGCCTCGTCCGGCTCGGCCGGGATCTGGTCCACCGGTACGCCCAACGCCTGGAGGAATCCGACGAGCGCGGCCGTCGGGGTCACCGGCGGCCGGGGTGAGCTGCCGCGCAGGTCGACGTAGAGCTGGCCGTCGGGGAACCGGTCCCGCGCCGCGTGTCCCCAGCGAACGGCGAGCGCCGTCTTGCCGACCCCGGCCAGCCCGGTGACGACCACCGGCGGCGCGGGCTGCTGGTCGGCGAGGGCGTCCAGGGCCGCCAGCGGCTCGCGGCGACCGGCGAAGTGCGTGGCCACGGCCGGCAACTGCGCCGGGGTCACCGGCCGGACGGCGGGCGCGGCGAGGCTCCGGTCGTCGGTGAGGACAGCACGCTCCACGTCCCGCAGCTCCGGTCCCGGCTCGATCCCGGTCTCGTCGACGAGCACGTCACGGACCCGGCGGTACGCCTCGAGCGCCTCGGCGCGCCGACCGCACCGGTAGAGCGACACCATCAGGTGCCGGCAGAGCCGCTCGCGCGTCGGATGCGCGTCCGCGAGCGCGGCCAGTTCGTCGACGATCTCGGTGTGCTGGCCCAGCTCCAGTTGCGCGCCGAAGCGTTCCTCGTACGCCGCCAGTCGCAGTCGCTCCATCCGGGCCGCCTCCGCCGACACGGTGAGCGTCTCGGGCACGTCGGCAAGCGCCGGGCCACGCCACAGCGCCAGGCCGCCGGTGAGCTGCCGTACCGCGTCGGCGACCCGGCCCTCGGCGACCTCCCGCTTCCCGGCGCGCACCATCCGCTCGAACACCTGCGTGTCGATGGTGTCCTCGGCGGCCACCAGCTCGTAGCCGGCCGCACGGCTGACCACGTCGCCGGCCGCACCGGCGCGCAGCAGCCGGCGCAGCCGCATGACGTACCCGTTGACGGCGCTGGCCGCCGTCCGGGTGGGACGGCCGCCCCAGATCTCGTCGACAAGTCGATCCCGGCTCACCGGTCGACCGGCCTCGGCCAGCAACACGGCCAGCACGATGCGGTGGTGCGGCGCCGTGACCGGCGCCCACTGCGCGCCGTCCCAGATCCGCACCGGTCCCAGCGCTCGTATCCGCACGACCAGTCCCATCGCCTCACCGCGGATTCATCGACGAATTATCACCCGTGACTACGTTCCCACGCGAGGCGTAGGAGCACCGCGGTGCGACAGCCCACGCCGCCCCCCCGAGAGGAGACGCCAGCTCATGAGATCCGCGTTGCACCGAAGGGCAAGGGCATCGGGCGCGATCACCGCCGCCCTGGCGGCGACGGCCGTCCTCACCCTCACCGTGGGGATCGGCGCCCGTGTCGCACCGCCCGAGCCGCTGACCATCAGTCCGGTGGCGGCCCAGCCCGGCGCCGACCCGGGGATCTGCACCCGCGACATCACCTACCGGGGGGTGCTCACCCGCTGGACCTTCGACCCCTGCGTCCCGGACGGGGATCCGCTGCCCGCCGACGTGCACCAGGCGTTGGAGGAGGACTGGCAGGAGGAGAACGACTGCCCGTCGGCGACCCCGACCCCGACGGCGACCCCGGCGCGGCAGACCGTGGCCGCGGAGCCGGCCCCCGCCGGGCTCGCGCCGGCGACCTATCCGAGCGGCCCCACCGG